>JAQUBU010000151.1 GCA_028686565.1 Syntrophomonadaceae bacterium | reverse complement strand
CCCGGCCAGTTGGCGCAGAAACTCTGCCATCAGCGGGGTAAAGCTATTTTCCGACATGATTTAGCACCTCCCTGCTTAGTTCCCGGTATTCATTAAAAGGACGCGGTGACGCATACTTCTCCCGCAATTTAGCCGCTTGCCGCCTGAAATTCACCGCGTTGGCGGCTGGAGTAGATTCATGGATAATTGTTTCAAATAGACGTCGATAACCTTTCTTTTGCGCTCCAGCCCGGAGATCGCTCAGGTTGAGGAAATGCTCGGGATTTTGCTGGCGGTATCTGGTGGCTACTACTCCCATAGGCTCTAAACTAGAGCCGGTCTGTTTTTTAAAACGATTGACCCTGGTTACAATCTGCGGTATACCATGAATGGACATAGTTTCCGGAATAACAGGAATAAGATAGTAATCACTAATTGCCAGTCCGTTCTGGGTAATCAAGCCCAAACTGGGCGGGCAATCGATCAGAACCATATCATAGTCCTGCAAGATATTCCCTATAGCATCGCGTAATAAATAGATTAGTGGACTTCGGTCTTCTTGTTCTGAATAAATGGTCATTAAAGAATCCTGCAAATCCATAAGTTCTGTTCCTGAAGGCATCAGATCCAACCCCTCAATGCCACCGCCTATGTTGGAAGCATTTTTGACTACTGCTTCCCGGGGAGAAAATACCGGCCAATCCTTGAAGGAATCCAGGAATAAGCGCATAACTGTCTGGCCTCTCATATTTTGGCGTTTCCATTGCTCCAGATCCATAAGGCATGCACTGGCATTGGATTGCGGGTCTAAATCTATTACCAGCACCCGCAGCCCGTGTTCAATCGCCATAAACTCAGCCAATGCAATCGTAAGGGTGGTCTTGCCGACCCCTCCTTTCATATTGATCAAGCTAATGCTGACAGTCATTATTCGCCCCCCTGAGTATTCATCACTACATCATTTTAAATAGCCTGGTATTTCATTGACCAGGATATTACTCTTCATAAATTTGCCAGTACCCAGAGCACATACCCGCTCCTGTTCATCATATAGAATAGCTTCGGCAATATACATTTTTTCGGAACAATGCTTAATTTTGCCGACAGATTTTATAATCCCGCCGCTTACCGGCCGGGTTAGCTTAAGTTCAAACGATGCAGTATAAACCATGTAATCACTGACTAATGAATTTACGGCAAAAAAAGCCGCATCATCAAGCATTCGGAAATAACAAGAGCCGTGCATGCTGCCAGCACCATGAAAATGCCGTTTATTTACAAGGGTAGTAATTACCGCCTGTCCTTCAGAAACGCTTATGGTAGTCTGATCATAAAGCTGCTGGTTATAAGGAGCCAGCAAATACATCCTTTCCAGTCCCCTATAATGATTAATCATAATTCTGACCCTCTTTCCCTCTTGGTATATCATACAATTAAAATCAAAACTAGTACTTTGTAAAGTCTAAAAGTTTATTATATCCTCCGAGAAAAATTTTCGCAGGGGGAGGCGGAGGAGTGAGTAATACTGGACGTATTGCGATTGACGACAACGAAGCCCTGCGAAAATTTGGCCGGTGGGAATTAAAGTTTTAGATTTTACAGAGTACTAGCTTTATTGTCCCGCATATCTGCAATCTCATTGACTTCCCGCTTCCAATCGACTATTGCCATTAAGTCATAACATTGTTAACAGCATATAGTAGTTTACTTGCTCTGCTTATAGTAAAATATTTAGGTAAGTTGTCCGGATTGTCTAAATTTGATTTCTATCCTACACTAAATAACCTAAAGGGGTAAACAAATGACATATAATCATATTGCCCAGGACACAATTTATTTTGATGATAATTATACAGATTACCAAGAATGCATAAATGATTTGCTATTGCACCCGATGGTTCATGAAATGAAGCAGTTCACGCATCATAAAAGCACCAACTGTTTTTATCATAGTCTGAATGTATCGTATACCAGTTATCGGATTTGCAAGACTTTGGGTTGGGATCACCGGTCGGCAGCCCGGGGAGGAATGCTTCATGATTTGTTTTTATATGATTGGCGGACCGATACTGAAAGGGATGGCAGACATGGGTTTGTGCATCCGAAAATTGCGCTGGTCAATGCTTCAAACGTGGCTGCGCTGAGTAATCTGGAAAAGGATATTATAATTAAACACATGTTTCCTTTAACCTGGCGCCCCCCCAGCTACAAGGAATCACTCCTGGTATGCCTGGTTGATAAATACTGGGCTGTAAAGGAATTATTTGCTTACGGGAAATCCTATGGCAGGCTTGCGGTAAAATATCTCCGCTCTGCCTAGTAATCTTTTTTAAGCATCAAAAGAAACTGCAGAGCAGTTTCTTTTTTGCACCTGCAACAAAGCGGGGAATTTAAGCACCAGAAGAAACTACGCAGTAGTATCAACATACTGCTGCAACGAGGCAACGCCTCATTATAAGCAGCCGCCTATTTTTGTTAATAGGACGTGACCGCTTAAAGAAGCTCTGGGACATCTTTTCGCCTCGTTATATCAGCTGAATAATTCTGGTTCCTATGTCAACCGGCTTGCCAAAGTATACGGAAGTGGTTACCAGGGCATCAACTCCGGTTTGGGCATAGGCTTCAACATTGCTTTCGTTTATCCCGCCAGCCGCCAATATGAGAATTTTGCTGTCTATCGACTTAATAATCGGAACGATCTTTTGCAAGTCATCAGGTGATACCTTGTCAAGCTGAATGCCGTCGGCTCCGGCTCTGCACACTTTTACTGCCTCATCCTGGTTTTCAACCTCAACAATAAATTTCTTTTCACAGGCTCTGGCCTTTAAATCGTTTAGCTTTGTATTGAGCCCTTCAAATCCACCAATGAAATTTAAATGCTGCTTAAAAATCAGCACCGTCTCAGACAAACCCAGCCGGTGAGGCATACCCCCTCCAGCTAAAACCGCTTTTATACTCATTTCCTTGGTTCCGGGAAAAATCTTGCGGGTTGTGTTAATTTCGATTTTCGGATTCACGGCCTTGGCTTTATCCACCAATCTCCTGGTTCTGCTGGCTATCCCAGAGGTATACTCCAAAATATTCATTGCTGGTTTCCATGCCATATGAAGATTCTCCGCGTTTCCTTCGGCTTCCATAATACATGTTCCTGGATTGACCTTCGTCCCCGATGACACATATCGTACAGGTATAATGTTAAATTTATTGAATATCCTCAATACTTCTTCGGTTCCGCAGATAACGGCTTCTTCCCGGCATACAAATTCCATCTTCCCCTTAATTCCTGCAATCTCCAGAATAATTGATGTCAGATCAATATAGGGGATGTCTTCTTTTATAAACCTGTCAATCGTTTCTTCCGCAATATAAACCATTCCACTACCCCCTATTCTTTTTCCCTGTTTACAATATCAATGTCAAGAATTTCTTCACCTGCTAACTGCTTTATGTTTTGAATGCTGGCATTATCTTTTAGCCTGATGGTAATCACTTGATTCCCTCTTTGCCATATCGTAACTGCCTGGTCTGCTTTTTCTTCAAAGAAAAAGCGGCACGGTTTGGCTATTCTTGCTTTAGTAATTCCCTGCATGGTGTCACCCAGACAAGAAGATCCTCGAACTGTAATCTTAATATCTTCAGCACTGAGCTTGCCCAACTCTTTTTCAGCCAAGACCGCCATTTTTACTGCCAAAAGCATATCATTGCACTCTTCCCGATGATGATTCCTGGCCTGCACCATCATAATATTTTCAATCATTTTAGTTTCTGTTGGCCGTATATAGGGTGTGAGGGGCGAGAAAACAATATCATTTTCATAGTAGGGTTTGATGTCCAATACAGGAGTGCCGTCAATGAAGTCAAGACCAGATACCGTTATGATATTGTCGTGAACTTCTATCAGTTTAACAACTGTAAGCCCGATCGGATTCGGGCGGCTGAATGCGCGCAAGCCGAACGTCCCGTATTCGGGCAAGCTTTTATTAATCCTGGGAGTCACCTTGAGAACATTGCGGTCTGCCTTATGGAACCACCCAAGAACCCATATATGTGAATGTTCGGTCATTCTTTCCATAGCATCGGTATATTCGGGGAATACCTCAATCGTTGAGTTTTCCACAAAAATTTTTACCTTGTCCGGATCTATAAAGGTATTATGCACAATCCCTATTGGCTTAAGGTTTACACTATCACTCACAAACATCTCTCCTCACATTTTAATTTTAAGCTGCTTTTCAATAAATAAAAAAACCTCCCTGGAAAGGAGGATATGGAAAATAATCAACATTATAAAGCTGCTCTGATCATCCCCTTTCCAAACACAGGAGGCACAATCGTTTCCAACTATACCCTATCGTTCCAATTACCATATCAATAAAAACTTAGGTAAAAGGAATTGGCGATACATGATATTTTTTATTAAATTAGCTTTCTGGAACTACAGCACTACTAATTATATATAATTAGTATAATATTGTCTAATCCTTGCTATCCTTTTCATCTTTATTCTCAGCCACATTAAAGCATACCAAAGCAAGATCATTTAATACTTCGCAATTGGCTGCAGCCTGGTCCTTGCAAAATACTTCGGCCACCTGATTTGCTTATTACTTGTATCTGGGTCGCTATTCGCTCTTTGAGTGCGGGAACATGAGATATTACTCCGATTAACTTTCCATCCCGCTGTAGTCCGGCCAGAGTATCCAAGGCTATATCGAGGGCATCTTCGTCCAGGGCTCCAAAACCTTCATCTAAAAACAATGCATCCACACTAACCTTGCGGCTCACCATTTGGGATAGCCCCAAAGCCAGAGACAGACTGACCAGAAAGCTTTCACCCCCGGAAAGGTTAGCTGTGGAACGAATCTCTCCCGCCTGATAATTATCAATTACATTCAGCTCCAGAGCTTGCCGGGAATGACGCTGCAAAAGATATCTGTCACTCATCTTTTGCAGTTGACGGTTGGCGTGTGCAATCATAATATCGAAAGTTAGTCCCTGAGCGAAGTTACGGAACTTTTTGCCATCTGCCGAACCAATTAGATTATGCAGCATTTCCCAACGCCGTAATTCATCCTTTTGAATCTCGATTTTTTGAACCTGCTCCTGCAGTTGAGCACGGTTTTCCGAACTGCTTTGCAGTATATGCTTGTCAACTCCGATAGCATCCTGGGTAATTTTTAGATCTTGCTCAACTAACCGCCCCTTTTCTTCGAGAGCTTTGCGCGGCTGATCGGTGAGCTTTTTTTCTTTTTCCAAACTATGTTGTGCCTTGCGATCAAACAAGCGGGTTTGCAGTTCCTTCTTTCGGTCTCGCAATTCTTCCGCCTCTTGGGCCAGAACTTGTTGTTCTGCGGCTGATAATATAGCCAGCATATAATCGTTTTCATGTTTAAATTCCAACTTGCGCAAACGCTCTTTAAAATCCGCTTCGGTTTCTTTTAGTTCCAGGGCACGATCCTGGGTGACCTTGCCGAGCGTCTTTTCCCATTCATTTAGTTGCTCTTGTTTGCGCTGCGCCAGTTCCAAATCTTTTCGTGCATTTTCCAGAACCGCCTCAGCCGCCCTTAGTTCTTTGTCCAGCTTTTCTTCTGCGGCTGTAGCATTTTGGCTGCCATAAAGCTCACCGCGGGAATCCCGCAGCTTTTCCGCGTGGTTTTCTTGCTCAGTAAAGCTTTCCAAGTCACGCCGCAGTTGTTCTTTTCGCGTTGCCAGTAAAATTTCCTGTTTGGCGATTTCGGTTTGCAGCAGGGCAAGTGCTTGTTCGAGCTTTAGCTTCGCATCTTGTTTATCTATCCAGCTTGCCTGGCGTATCCGCAATCTCTCCAACAGATATGGCATCTCTTCCAATTCTAAATTTAAGATGCCGTATTTCGCCAATTCCTGCAGAACTTCTTGAAGAACGGTATCCAGCTGGGTCTGCAAAC
>JAQUBU010000150.1 GCA_028686565.1 Syntrophomonadaceae bacterium | reverse complement strand
TGCATTACATATGGCTAAAAGAGATGATGTTGACGGGATAATCTATATGGCCTGTTTTGGCTGCGGACCTGACTCAATGATTGGGGAGATTATAGAGCGCAAGCTGAGAAACAAGCCTTTTATGATGATTACCATAGATGAGCATACCGGGGAAAATGGTCTGGTTACACGTTTGGAAGCTTTTTGCGATATGTTAAGAAGGAGGAGGTCAGCTAGTTGTGAAAATAACCTTTCCGCACATGGGTAATATGCACATAGCCATTAAAGCATTACTGGAAGGTTTGAAATTGGAAGTAATTCCTCCTCCGCCGATCAGCCAAAAAACTTTTGAACTGGGTATTAAGAATTCCCCGGAATTTGCTTGCATGCCTCTAAAAATCAATGTTGGTAATTTTATTGAAGCTCTGGAAAATGGAGCTGATACCATAGTTATGGCAGGGGGGTGGGGCCCTTGCCGTTTTGGATATTATGCTCAGATAGAGAAGGAAATCCTGAATGATTTGGGTTATGACTTTGATATGGTAATTCTGGAAGCACCGGATTCCAAAATTCAGGAATTATTAAAACAGCTCAAAGCTATCGGCCAAAATGTTACTTTTTGGGAATTTCTTAAAACGGTAAAATATGCCTGGCATAAGCTTAATTCAGTAGAAGAACTGGAAAAAAAGCTGGAACATATATTACCCCGTACCATAGAAAAAAATAAAGCTGAACAAATTTATGAACAGGGCTTGAAAAAAATTGATAAAGCCAGAGACAAGAATGAAGTTGATTGGCATACCAAACAAAGCCTTGCTGAAATGGATAAGCTTCCCCGGCATCAGGAGAAAATCCTAAAAATTGGCTTAATAGGCGAGATATATACTATTCTTGAGCCTAGTGCCAATTATAAAATAGCCAATTATATGGCGGGATTGAATGCTGAAGTGACCCGCTCCGTTTACACCAGTGAATGGGTCAATGATCATCTGCTCGGCGGTTTGGTAAAGCCATCCAATCACCAGAAAATTCTTAAGAGTTCAAAACCCTATTTGAATTACTCAGTTGGAGGACATGGACGTGAAACAGTAGGCAATGCCGTTGATTTTGCACGCAAAAGTTTTGATGGTATTGTACAAATCGGACCCCTGACCTGTATGCCGGAAATTGTAGCGCAATCGGTTCTGGGGGTGGTAAGCAGAGAAGAGAACATTCCTTGTATGACGCTATATTTTGATGAACATTCAGGTACAGCCGGTATATACACTCGACTGGAAGCTTTTATTGATATGCTGCGAAGAAAAGAAACCGGGCAGATAGCGACGATATAGAGGGGGAAAAGAAAAATGAATCATTATCTCGGTGTGGATATAGGGTCGGTAAGCGGTAATTTTGTCCTGCTGGATCAGTTTGGCAAACTCAAAAGCAAATTGTACCTGCGTACTCAAGGAAACCCGGTTAAGGCAATTCAAGATGGCTATACGTTTATAAAGAATAACTTATCTAATACTACACGGATAAACGGTGTTGGCGTTACAGGCAGCGGGCGCCATCTGGCAGCTATTTTGCTTGGTGCTGATGTTGTGAAAAATGAGATTACAGCACATGCAGTTGCAGCTTCTTCCCTTTTTCCTGCAGTAAGAACTATTATCGAAATAGGTGGTCAGGATTCCAAGATAATTATATTGAGAAACGCTATAGTGCATGATTTTGCCATGAATACGGTTTGTGCCGCCGGCACCGGCTCTTTCCTGGACCAGCAATCCGCACGGCTTAATATACCTATAGAAGATTTTGGCCAGCACGCAATTAAATCCAGTCAGGCAGTACGAATAGCCGGGCGGTGTGGAGTCTTTGCAGAATCTGATATGATTCATAAGCAGCAGATGGGATATCCGGTGGAAGATATAATTATGGGGTTATGTGAAGCACTGGTTAGAAATTACTTGAATAATGTAGGCAAGGGCAAGAAAATTGAAGCACCGGTAGTCTTCCAGGGCGGAGTCGCAGCCAATGCCGGTTTGAAAAAAGCTTTCAGCAAAGTCCTGAACCTGCCGATTGAAGTCCCTGAGCATTATGAAGTTATGGGTGCTATAGGGGTAGCGGTGCTGGCCCGGGAGCACATCGAACATAGTTACATTCCCACAGTCTTTAAAGGGGATGATTTTATTATGGATGGTGATTTTAAATCTAAAAGTTTTGAGTGTTCAGGGTGTCCTAATATTTGTGAAATTGTTTGTATCAAGCGTGATGATGAAATTCTGGCATATTGGGGCGACCGCTGTAAAAAGTGGGAAACATCTATAAATGAGCCAGCGCGCAACAAATTGCGAGTGGTTTAAGTATTGTGCAGTATTGCTTTGCTCAACGCTAAACAAAACCTTGGTAAGTTATAAAAAATAGGTTATAATCAACTAAATTGAATAAATAATGACGCTGGGGGAGCTTTTTTGCGGAAGCTGAGATAGAGGAACAAACCTCTGACCCTTTGCACCTGAACTGGATAATACCAGCGGAGGGAAGCGCTTATCCTGAATTTATAATACAGGTAAACCTTTGCCGGGTACCTGTATTTTTATTTGGCAAGCTAAGCTTTTTAAACTTATTAACTTAATTTTCGTAGTTGGTTGACATATTATGCGTCATAACTAGTGTGCTTGTCATTGCTATGAAACTAGCGTAATTGTCATTGCTATGAAATAGCGTACGTGTCATTGCGAGCGCAGCGCCAACCTGTCATTGCCGCGCTACGCTCGCAATTCTCACGGGTAATAACCCGCCACGGTAAACGAAAAGCGTCCGACCGTTTTTCATATACATAATCAATGACTGGGGAAGATTGCCGCGCTGCGCTCGCAATGACAGGTTGGCGCTGCGCTTGCAATGACAGGAAGGCGCTGCGCTTGCAATGACAGGAAGGCGCTGCGCTTACAATGACAAGTACGCTATTTCATAACAATGACAAGCACACTAGTTATGTCGCATAATATGTCAACTACGAAAGTTGAGTCATTGAATATCTGGTTAAGCAAATGTTGGCGGCCAGGCATTTTTGTTAATACAAGTTTTGCACTTGACATTGAAAGAAATTCATAGCTTTCTCGCGCCTGCTCCGCCGCGTGTGCTCGCGGCTTCCTGTCTGATCGGCCCCTTTCCTTGACTCGCCTTCGCAGGGTGTCATAAGGCTCCTGGGTCAAGTTGCTCAACTCAAAAGCTACAAGTTTCTTTCAAAAGCAGGGAACACCCCGAACAGCCCAGGTGAGGGATGTTCGGGTGCCCGGCGTATCAATTTATTCTCCCTTTTCACCCGGGCTTATGGGCATTCTAGATAATTCAGCTTCAAGCTGTTTCAGGTTTTTCATAAGAATTTCGCCCTTAATACTTGCCAGGTCTGACTGTTCACTTTCGATGGCATCTCTAAGATCATAAACGGAAAACTCGCTGCGGTTGAGAAGCATTTTATCAGCATCTTGGGCTTGAACTTTAAGATTATTCCAATGTTCTTGAATATTGGGGAGACGCTTTTGGGCAGCTGTCCAATCCTTTTTACCGGCCTCAGCAATAGCTCCCATTACTTCGTATTTAAGTTGAAAAAATTCGGGAGGTATAGCCATGGCAAAAACTTGTGCCAGATCAGCAAAATGCTTATAAAGGGTAACGGCTGCCATAAGGCTTTCCTCACTATTTTGCTGACTTAAATTTATCGTAAGCTCCTCCAGAGCCTTCTCAAAATTGTCACGTGCGTCAATTTGCAGCCCAGCCTTTATAGCTTCCGGTTCAAGGGTATTCCAGCTCTGATGAATACTTTTAAGGCTTTTATCTGTTTTCTGCCAAACATCTTCTTTTTTTTGAGTTTGCATAGTATCTTGCTTAGAATCTGTTTTGACCGGTTTACCAGACTGATCATCCGAGGACTGTCCTCCCGAACCTTGACCTGATGACTGACCTGCTTTTGACTGCTGTTGTGAGTCACCGCCCTTTTCTTGTCCCTGCGGGTCCAAACTAGCTGTTTTCTCAACTTGAGAAGTCTTTTTTTCTTTGATATGCTTATCTAGTTCTTGGATAAGCATATCGAGATCGGTCAAAATCTTTTTTATCTCTGGCGGGGCTTTTGGTTTTTGACCCATTGAAGAATCGGGCTTTTTCGAAGCAGATTCCTTTTTTGAGCATGCAGGTATAAAAATAGCCGATATAAGCAACAGAGAAATAAAAAGATATATATAATTAGATTTTTTCAAGTCATCACCTCGAATAAGAATTTTCTATAGAATTGTTATTTGAGAATAGTACACGATTTAGCTTTTCCTGATGCAATAACAAAAATACTATAAAGTCCAATTACTAATGAATATCGTGAGGTGTCAAACAGAGGATTGCTATAAATTTCGCCTAATAAAATTTTGCCCGCTTGAATTTAAACAGCAACTGTGATAAGTAATGAGATAAGAAATTAAAGCTATATTCTGGAAGGAGGAAAAAGAATGGATTTTTACGATGTGGTTTACTCACGACGTGCTATTCGCCAATACAAGCCGGATATGGTCCCCCAAGAAATACTTTTGAAGATTTTTAATGCCGCCAATTGGGCTCCGTCAGGGATGAACATGCAGCAATGGGAGTTTATAGTAGTATCGGGTTCCAAGAAGAATCAGATAGGGGAGAGTTATGCCCGGTTTAGTGAAAAATACACCGCTGACTGGGATGATCAGGCCAGAAGGGAGAATTTTCTTAAATTTGCCCGCAACTTTGGAGGAAGTCCGCTGCTTATTGTAGCTTTGACTAAAGCAAGTAAGGAAAACTCTATGCGTAAAATGCATCTGGAGAGCGTAAGTGCTGCTTTTGAGAACCTGCTGCTGGCAGCTTGTGCTGAAGGCTTGGGAACTTGTTGGATGACCGGACCTTTGCAGGATGAAGCTGGAATAAGAAAAATACTGGACATTGGCGATGATAAAGAACTCGTAGCTTTGACTCCCATAGGTTATCCGGATATGACTCCTGCAGCTCCTGATAGAGTTGACCCGGAACTAAAAGCCAAGATTCGCTGGGTGGAATAATCCTTTAGCCGGCTGCAACTGAGTTAGGCTAAGGCCGGACAGGGGTGGGAATATGATAAATACTTTACTTGTTGTAGAGGATGAGGAACAACTAAGAAAAATGCTGGTTCAGCATCTTGAAGCTGATGGATTCCGTGTGCTTACTGCCAGCGATGGACAGGAAGCGGTTGAAGCTTACCGGAATTTCGGACCTGATCTGGTAATTCTTGATATTATGCTGCCGTTAATACCGGGTATGGAAGTTTTAAAGAAAATCCGCTCAGTTGATAATACTCCAGTGATTATCTTAACTGCCCGGGGGGATGAAATAGACAGGCTCCTGGGTCTGGAGCTGGGGGCTGATGATTATATGAGCAAACCTTTCTCACCGCGTGAACTGAGTGCGAGAGTAAGGGCAGTTCTGCGGCGCAGCCGGGGAGGTGACGATAAAGTCCCTAATCAGGTGAAAGGTCTCAGTGTAGATCTGCTGCGCCAGGAAGTGATGCTTAAAGATCAGCTTCTAAGTCTCACAACCACCGAGTTTAAAATCATAGCGTTATTATCCGAACATCCCGGGCAAGTTTTCTCCCGCCTGCAGATTTTGGAGAGAATATATGGGGATATTTATGAAGGCTATGAAAGGACCATTGATACTCATATTAATAATCTGCGGCGTAAAATGGAAGCAAATGGCGATACGGGTATAAAGGTAAAGACAGTATATGGTGCTGGTTATAAACTGGTAGAGGAAGGTAGTTCTAATGTTTAGATCAAGTTTAACCAGCCGTATAACTACTATAATCATTTTGATGGCTGTGTTTGCGACAAGTGTTTCCGGAAGATTGACCCTGTATATAAGCCGAAAGCAATTTGCAAGTTACATTAATACCAGCAATCAGAAGCTTATTCAAGA
>JAQUBU010000149.1 GCA_028686565.1 Syntrophomonadaceae bacterium | reverse complement strand
TCATTAACAACTAACACTCTTGTCATGTTTCAAACCCCCTCCCTTTTGAAAACTCCCCAACTGGAACAACTCCGTATGATTAAAAATATTTTGCCAATCGATTATTGCTTCTACATAAACAATCAAAATTCCTATCAAGAAATGATCCCCTCTAAAATTCTTCTGTATATCATTATTAGAAACTTTCTTCGACTTCATCTAATCAGATATCAACTTCAGACTCTGCTGGCAGCGTCCGCTTAGCTCACTATAAAGCCGGGTACCCATCCGGTTGTAATCCAAGAGTCTTTCCTCCAGATCCTTCAGCACAGTGACAGGATTGCCAGCCGCAAGCTTTTGAAGGGGCACAACCTTACCTGGTGTTAAAACACTTCCTGCCGCCAGCAGACTCTGAGGCCCAATTTCACAGCCGACAGATACGATGGCACCCATCCCAATAGTTACTTCCTGTTTGATTAAACAAGGTCCGTGAACAATAGCCCCGTGTCCGATAAGAACATTATCCTCTATTATCGCAATACTTTCCGGTTCAGTATGAACCACACAGTTCTCTTCAATTGCACAGTTATTGCCAATAACTATTTTGCCATAATCACCCCGAATTACAGCACCAGCACCTATAAAACAATGTTCTCCTATCTCTACTGCTCCGATAAGGGTTGCCTGGGGATGAACATAGCTGCTCTTGGCGATCTGCGGTTGCTTAGCATCAAATTCATAAATCGGCATTTAGATTCCTCCTGCCAAATTATTCATAACTCTATTATCAGCTTGCTATCATTTCGCTAAGCTGTCAAGAGAAAAAGATTGTCCAAACACTGCTTCATAATCAGTCAATTTTATATTGGCAAAAAATATACAGCTATAGCCATTGCCCCGGAGGTAATCCTTTGACTTCAAGTGCAGCATTGCAAAGAATAAAGAAGCACCTGGCTATGTCTTTCAATAGCCAGATGCTTTCCATTATCTTTAATAAAAGTGATGCGCCAAGCGTTAGGAGTAAAGGATAAATCACGTACCAATAACTTAAACACATATTTTCCTTGTGCTTTTAAGCATCACAAGAAACTGCGGAGCAGTTTCTTCACACCGCTGCAACGAGGCGGGGGTTAGAACCCGACCGCTTTAAAGAAACGCGGGACATATTATCGCCGCGTTATCCTTAAAGCATTAAGCTTACTAAGCCGGTATTTTTAATGGGCATTCAGCATTTCATGGCTATAATATTTCTTTTTGAAATACAAGGCCACATTTACCAGAGCAATCAAAACCGGAACTTCCACCAAAGGGCCGATTACCGTAGCAAAGGCCTGGCTGGAGTGAATTCCAAAGACCGCAACGGCAACCGCTATGGCTAGTTCAAAATCATTGCTGGAGGCCGTAAAGGCAATCGTGGTATTACGGGCATAATCGGCCCCCATCCATTTGCCGATAAAGAAAGTAGCAAACCACATAAATGCAAAGTAAATAGTCAGGGGTATTACCACTCGCACCACATCCATGGGCAGAGTTACAATAACATTACCCTTTAAGGAGAACATGACAAATATGGTAAACAGCAATGCTATGAGGGTCATCTTGCCGATGCGGGGTATAAAATTCGCCTCATACCAATCGCGTCCCCGAGCTTTAAGCATAGTTGTACGGGTTATGATAGCTGCAATAAAAGGAATCCCCAAATAAACGAAAACACTTTTGGCAATCTCCAACATGGAAACATCAACCGCCATACTGGCCATTCCAAGCCAGCGGGGAATTACCGTAAGAAACACATAAGCATAAAAAGAATAGGTTAAAACCTGAAATATAGCATTGAAAGCCACCAAACCCGCCACATATTCCGGACTGCCTTCCGCCAGATCATTCCAAACCAAAACCATGGCAATGCAGCGGGCAAGTCCTACCAGTATTACTCCAGCCATTAATTCTGGCTTATCGGGCAACAGCCACACCGCGAGAGCAAACATAACAATGGGTCCGACTATCCAGTTCTGGATAAGGGATAGCATCAGCAATTTCAAATCTTTAAATACTGTAGGCAGTTCTTCATAACGAACCTTGGCCAGGGGCGGATACATCATCAAAATAAGTCCTATGGCAATGGGAATATTGGTAGTGCCTACTTGAAACTGGCCCCAGAATGCGGATATTGGCGGATATAGATAGCCCATACCCACTCCTATGACCATAGCCAGCACAATCCACAGGGTAAGATAACGGTCCAGGAAAGACAGCTTTTGAGTAACTGATCCACTCATTATATTAACCTCCCATCTTTTATATTTGTTATGCCAAAAGCAAAATGACGGCTCTTTTGCTCCCTGCTTTATTCTCTGACAGCAAGACAGCCTTCTTGCTTTTTAGTCGCAGGCTGCCTTGCTTTCTTTATGCTTCTTCAGTTGAGCAAAATCTTGTTCACAAATTTCAATTTTAGAAACTTCATCATTAAGGATTATACTGAGAAATGGATAAGCGTGAAAAATATCTTCATTAAACCGGTAATAGACCCATTGGGATTTTTTTCTTGAAACAATTAGCCCTGCCAGTTTAAGCTTATTTAAGTGGCGTGATGCATTGGATTGCTGAACATTTAGTACTTCTTCAATATCACAGACACATAATTCACCGTATTTTAAAAGACTGAGCATTCTTATTCTCGTTTCATCTGCCATAGCTTTGAATATATGCACAATTTCCATCAAACTCACCTGCTTATGATTATATGCAATTATAATCATATAATATACCAGGAAAAGCATTTGTCAAGATGTTTTATTGAAGAGGATTACCTGTTAATGAGAAAGTAAAGTAAAGAAGCTCTGTTGTATTATCAATATCGCAAAACAAAATAGGCAAACTAGACTTTAAATGTTCTTTCTTATTTGCAGCAATTATTATTTGTCTTTGAAGATTCACTTTTTTTACCAGCAGATTCATCTGCTGGTATCTCTTCTATTCTGAAATTACTGCAGCAGGTACTTTTTTTATTTTTCTTCCCTCCGGTCAAGCGCTCAAAGAAGCCTTTTTTCTCATTTTGATTTTTCATAAACGAAATTCTCCTTTCTAATCTTTATATTAATATAGTGATTTATTGGCATTGTTATTTCTTATAAAATCATATTAAAAATATATCCACCGGCAACGGCGGTAATAAAAATTACGCCAATAATTGCTGCCACTAACTTCGTCTTGAAAATACTCGCCAGCATGCTCATCTCAGGAATTGCCATACCTGCTCCGCCAATAATTAAAGCAATTACAGCACCTACACTCATACCTTTTTGCATCAACGCTACACCAATGGGTATCGCGGTTTCAGCCCTGATATATAAAGGAACACCAATTAACGCAGCAATCGGAATGGCAAAGGGATTATTAGGTCCAGCAAATTTTAATACTAAATCTTGTGGCAAATAGCCGTAAATAACCGCCCCTATACCAACGCCAATAAGCAGATAAATTAGAATCGCCCGAAAATCTCCCCACGCTTTAATAAAAGATACTCTTAGTTTGCTTAGAAAAGCTAGCGGTATTTCCTCATTTGGTACATCTCCAACAATACGGACATTTTTAACCAATTTGGCAGCGCCTGTTTTTTCTAGGATAATGCCAAATACAACCGCTCCAGCAAACACTACAACAAAGTAAATAATAGTGGTTTGCCAGCCCATCAATACTACCAACATAATCAATATGATAGGGTTTAATAGAGGGGAAGAAATAATAAAGGACATAATAGGACCGATGGTTATGCCAGCTTCAAGAAAACCAAGAGCCAGGGGAATCGTGGAACATGCGCAAAAAGGTGTCAAAGCTCCAATAAATGTGCCTATAAAATTACCCCAGACCCCTTTGCCGGACATCCAATTTTTAACTTTCTCCTGAGGTATATACATAAGAATCAAAGCCACAATGGTACTAATCCCTAGAAACAGAACCGTAAGCTCAGCAGTTATCAAGAAAAAATATTTAATTGTACTCGTCAATGTATTCACTGGAACACCTCTTCCATGTCATCATAAGCCTTCAGACTTTATGCGATCTTGTCGATGCAGAGACTTTGATAATATTTCCAATGCAGTTTTAATGTTATCGACTACTTGAGGTTCCAAATCATGCAACAACTCTTCAACATAATTGGTATCTTTCTTGATTATTTTGGAAATAACTTGGGTTCCTTTATCAGTAACCGGTACACAGCAGACTCTTCCGTCGATAAAAGAACGTTCCCGCTTAACATAACCCTTGTTTTCCAGACGATCAATAATTCTGGTGGCTCCGCTTTTGGTATAATTTATAGTACTTCCTATTTCCTGAATGGAAAGATTATTGTTTTCATGGGCTGCTTTTAGTGCCATAAACTCAACCAGCGAAAGATCTTCACAACATTCTCCATCATAGCCTCGATTGCCGAAATACCATGCTATTTCTTGCAGATAATTATAAATATTCGGTATGTTCTTTTTCATTATATTAACCATCCTAATAAATTTAGTTGACGCCAACAACTTAATTATAGATTAACAGTTGCTGACGTCAACTATTTTTAAAAATTATTTTCATTTTACTATTTTGTGCTTATATTTGAAGCCACGAATGCTTCCACAAAAAAATTCGGAAAGCTGATTTTGAAAATGATTAAAGTTAATAATTAAAAGAAGTCATTGACAACTAGAAATTTTGATAATAACATAATCATATAATTATATTCTGTATTCATTAATGAAAAGATAGTAAATAAAAGTGAGAAATAACTATGGATTACAAGACATTCATAGAAAAATCATATAAAGATGGACTGGGAAAGTTCTTACGCTTTCCCCTATTGCCTTAAAATAGCTAAACCAGGAGGAGATAAAATATGAATCTGGGATGGTACCCGATTATTAATTATGATATTTGCACTGGTTGTACGGTATGTTATGAATTTTGTCAGCATGGAGTATATGAATGGAATGAGGAGAAAGGCCCGGTAGTTGTTCAGCCGGAAAACTGTATTCATGGATGCCATGGCTGTGAAAATCAGTGCCCCGTTCAGGCTATTAGCTACTACGGATATTTACCGGGGAAGAAAATCGGCGGGGCTTACCGATTAGATTTATAAAATATTAAAGACGGATATAAAAACATAAAGATTGTTTACTCAACTTTCTGACCAAAAGAACAGGCTGAAAAGCCCGAAAAAGCAATAAAATAAACTGCTTAAAATTCCATATTTACGAACATCGCGAGCTATCTTATATGTCATTGCTATGAAATAGCGTACTTGTCATTGCAAGCGCAGCGCCAACCTGTCATTGCTATGAAACTAGTGTGCGTGTCATTGCGAGAAGCGCAGCGACGCGGCAATCTTCCCAGGTAATTGACTACGTAAATAAAAAACGATCTTGACGCTTTTCGTTTATCGTGGCGGGTTATTACCCGTGATAATTGCGAGCGCAGCGCGGCAATCTTCCCCGGTAATTGATTACGTAAATGAAAAACGGTCTGACTCTTTTCGTTTACCGTGGCGGGTTATTACCCGTAATCAATTATGAGGGAAGATTGCCGCGCTGCGCTCGCAATGACAGGTTGGCGCTGCTCTTGCAATGACAAGCACACTAGTTTCATAGCAATGACAAGCACACTAGTTATGTCGCATAATATGTGGAACTACGAAAGTTGAGTTATTTAAATTAAAGCATAAATTCAAATTCTATTTTTTCAGCTGCCTGAATTTTCTTAAAATAATTGCGATAAATCCTGCTGCCACCAAAACAATAACCGCATCCAGCAGCCATTTGTTTTTTTCGGTCCAGGGAACAACCGGTGCTTTATAATCGGGGTTTAATTGCTGAGTTCCTGCGTTCAGCACTTGCAGGTCTTTTTTGGCGATCAAACCGGCAAAACCCATAAGATCATAGTTGGGAGCCAAGGCTTTGGGGTTGGCGTACCATATCCGTGCCGCACCCTGCAGATCAGCTA
>JAQUBU010000148.1 GCA_028686565.1 Syntrophomonadaceae bacterium | reverse complement strand
AACAGACCATGTTTACTAATGAGGTAATTTTATCCTGGCTCCGGTATTTCTCAGAGAACGCCCCAATCAATCTGGCAAAACTGAAGATGCTGGACATTACCGGGAAGAATAAAAACCTGATTCCAACCGTTATGAACAACCGGGCTGTCTTGGTCTTTACGGACGCCGGACATCCGGAAATCTTCTACGACATGTGGAATGCGGAGCTGGGGGACTGTGTTATCTGGTACAATGAGGGTTCAGATCCTTCCGGCGAAATGAAGCACGACAAGGTCTCAGACATGATCAACCGCGGGATCAATGCCTCTGCAGCCATGTTGATTCTGAATCCCAATGCGGCAACAAATTATCAGATAGGTATAGACAACAGCCGTTTCGCTTGCGGCTCGGTTCAATATGTGTGCCGGGAAGCCCGGGCGGTTATAATGAGTAAGCTCAATCTGGGGGACCAGAACAATATATGTATCATCTCAGGTGAGAGCATCGCAGTGGAGGCCGCCATGATTGCTACTGAGGGCAGTGTCATTACGGTTGAATATGACCGCAGGGATTTGAATACTATGCAATGTAATGTTGAGAAATTTGGCCTCTCCAACGTAATAATCGTTGATTCTCTGGAAGACGGTATCCTGAAAAAACTGCCGGTGCCGGACATAGCGTTTATAGTGGCAAGTCCCAGGATCGGCAGTGAAATAAAGAATTTGCTGGCCATCAATCCCGTCATGAATTTTGTTATATACACGTATGACTTCGAAACGCTAACATCTCTCCCTGCCTTGTTTCAGGAAAACGGCTTGGAGCGCACTGAAGCGGTTCTGATAGAGGTTTCGCGAGTCAACAGCAAAAGCATTATTGAGCCATTTCCAGCTCCCTGGCTGATCTCTGCTCGAAGTGTTAAAGGATAGTATCGGAGTCAGTGCTGCTGGAGGTCACATCCATAACAACATATGCGCCTTTTATTATTATAACGAGGCGAAAAGATGTCCCCGCTTCTTTAAGCGGCTGGGTTCCTATTAACAAAACAGGAGGCGGGTTCCATCCCGCGCCTCGTTGTAGTGGTACGGAAAAAACTGCTCCGCAGTTTCTTCGGCGTTTAAATAATAAAAACCTTTAGAACCATATTTATGGTTCTTTTTGCTTTATTAGTTCAAAAAAACACATTGTAATAAGTATATATAAATCTCATATATTTATAGTGTTGGGATAGTTGGTTTACAATGTTTAGGGGGGCTTATGGAGGCATTCATACATAAGTCGGTGCTAATATTTTTTACAGCCCTGGGAATTATCTTGGGGTCATCGTTGCTGGGTTCGTTTGCAGCGATTTTAGTAAAAGATCCCCCTATAGGCACCATGCTTAAACTAGCTCAAGAAATAAAAATATGGGCTATTGTAGCAGCTATTGGCGGGACTTTCTCAACCTTTGAGATTTTTGAGTCCGGTCTTTTCCAAGGAGAGCTTAGGCCTGTTATTAAACAACTTATATATATCTTTTGTGCCCTGGCAGGCACTCAGGTTGGCTATTATTTACTCCTTGTTCTTTCAAAGGAAGGAAAATGAGGCGGTTATTATTTTGGACGGCCATTTTTATACTGGGGGTATTAACTGGTGCGGCTCTTACAAGCGTATTAATAGGAAACCGAATTGATACTTTATATATGGAAAACAGAATTTTGCAAGATAATTTATTGGCAGCGGATAAACAAATAAAACAGCTGCAGGAATCGCACAGAGTTAAAAAAAGGGTTATAAGTAACATTACTACATATGTCGAATTTGCTGAGAAAAACGATTATACTGATTTGGAAATAAACAATATAGAATTGAATGTGGAAAAGCATGTTAGAGAGTTGCTGGGCATAATATCGGGGCAGGTTATAGATGATGTAAACTACTTGCTTATTCCAAACATAATTGAAAACCGGGAGATGGAATTTGAGAACAGAAAAATACGATTAAAGGTTAATCTCGTGGTTATTTCTGAAACAGTAATTGTTTATGTAAAAGTAAAACCCATTTAATAATGAGAAATGATTATTGCTTGGCTATCATTTCAGCCCGCTATCTTTCTGTTGTCGCCTAAGATGATTAAATATTTAATCTTGATCCCGCATCGAAGAGTGAAGTATTTGACGAGATTTTTTAGCATTGCATTAATGGATGGTCTAGTTGGCCTCGCTCCGGCTTAAGGCGGAACCTTTAATTACAACGGCAGTCTCTTTTTTCTGAATACAAGTACAGCGGCGACGAAAAGCACGATAATTGTTACGATATAAACAAGATTGATATTCCAGATATCTGCTCCCCTAATCAGTTCTAACGGATCATAAAGTCCATAGATAGAGAAACTTTTAAGTACGTGAGCATCCCTGGAAGTTCCGCCAAGCATATTCATGAGAATAAAGGCAATTGGAACACCTGACCCAAAGCCCAGCGACATTTTTGTGTCGTTAAAAAGACACGAAAAGAAAAAGCTTATCATCATAACCGCCATGTTTACAAGCATGGTTGTAAAATTGAGGCTAAGGAATGCTCCGACATCTAAGTATCCGGGGAACATCGCTTCACAAATCAGAACACCTGTGCCGAATAACCCCGCAAACAAGGCAGCAATCGAGGCAAGTGCATAAATACCCTGGGTAACAATTATTTTAACTCGCGAATTGGGTGTAGACAAAAGGTAAGCAAATGAACCGTTGTCAACCAATTTAGCCACAAGTTTATTGCCGAGAATTATGCAGTAAACCATGGGGAAGCCGAACATTAAAAGACCATATAGCCAGCTTGCCAAATAGCCTGTAAGGTCTGTAACCAAGCCAGAAAAGCCCATCGCCTCCATAAGGTCTTCTGGAAATAGCCTCAGCATGGAGATTAAAGTTTCAATTTCATTCGGGTCATACATGCTGACCATAATGCCAAGATACATCGTTAATACAGCAAAAAATATAATTAACAATACCCAGTTCTTTTTTAAGGTTGTTTTAAATAATGTATAGCTCAAGACTATTTTCCCTCCCTGCCGTAAAACTTCATAAAAATGTCTTCAAGAGATTGGTTCTTTACATCAAAGTTAAGTATCGTAAACTGAGCTGCTGTTTTGATAAAACGGTCAACATCTTCACCTGTAATAAAAACCTCAATTGTGTTGTAAGCCGCTTCTTTAACTTCAAAGCCTGCTGATTTCAAGGCAAGAATTGCCGGGGTTATATCCTGTGGCTTAATAATAAAACCACGGCGCTGTTTATTTTTAAGGCTATGCACATCGGATTGCTCCACAATCCGGCCATCTTTAATAATCAAAACATTGTCACAGGTTCGTTCAATTTCCTCAAATCTGTGACTGCTCATCAGAATAGTTTTGCCTTTTTTCTTTTCTTCCATAATGAGCTCTACAAAACGGTTTTGCATAAGCGGGTCAAGTCCGCTGGTTGGCTCATCAAGGATAAGCACACTGGGATTGTGCATGAAAGCGGTGACAATTCCTAATTTTTGCTTCATGCCCTTTGAAAACTTTTTTATTTTGCCCTTTGTATCAAGTTCAAACATTTCGATGAGCTGATTTTGGCGGGATAAGTCCTTGGTGTTTCGCATATCATTCATGAATTTCAGAAATTCATTACCGTTCATTCCATCAAGAAAGGCAATCTCACCTGGTATATAGCCAAGTGTTGTTTGAATTTCCGGTGCATTGTCTGTGCAATCGAGTACTCCAATTAAACAAGTGCCGCTGTTGGGCTGCATAAAGCCTAAAAGTGCTCGAATAGTAGTGGTTTTGCCAGCTCCGTTAGGGCCTAAATAGCCCATAACCTCACCCTCGTCTACTGAAAAATTCAAGTCAAAAATGCCTTTTCCGTTCGAGTACTTTAAGACAAGCCCGATTACATCAATCATAATGTCTCCCCTCTAACTCATATATTATTTAGCTAAAGCTTTAATATCACGGCCATTCATTAATATATTTCCTAATCGTTAAATATAAATACCATTATTACAAAAAGCCCGTCAGGGGAAGGTTTAAAATAATGCATGATATAATAGAGTCTAATAATAATCTTGAAGGAAGTTATAGAAATGCATCTGAAAAGAATTGATATACGTTCTGACAATTTCCCGGTAAATGATGTCTACCCTTTTAATCTGGAAGTTTTGCAGAAAACTGCATCTCTGAGTTTTACCAGTCCAGTCACCTTTCTTATTGGGGAAAACGGCTGTGGCAAATCGACTCTGCTCAGGGCTATCGCAACTAAATGCGGCATCCATATCTGGAGAGACACGGAAAGGCGGCAGTATCAGGTTAACAGGTATGCCGACCGGCTTTACCAGTGTATTGAGCCTGAATGGGAACAATCACCGGTTAATGGAGCCTTTTTTGAATCCGAGATGTTTCATCATTTTGCGGAAATGGTTGATGATTCTGCCAGAGCAACACCGGAATATCTAAAATACTATGGGGGGGAGCCATTGAAGGCCAAATCCCATGGTCAGTATCATATGGCCTATTTTAGAAACCGTTACAGAATTAAAGGACTGTATCTTATGGACGAACCGGAGAATGCTTTATCTCCCCGACGTCAACTCGAGTTGCTGGGTTTGCTCAAGGAACTGAGTATGGGTGGACATGCCCAATTTATTATTGCCTCCCATTCTCCAATTCTACTGGCCTTGCCGGGTGCGGTACTCTACAGCCTGGATCAAGCCCCAATCAGCCCAACCACTTACGAAAATACTCAATACTATCAGCTATACAGGGATTTTCTAAACAATCGTGAGCGCTACATCTAATGGGATGAACATGTTTACAAAGATAGTTATACTTAACTTTTAAACACAATGTCTATTTCCTGAATATAATGTTAAAAAGCTCTAAGGAGATGACCTTGTGGGAAAGATATGGAAATATCGATATACTACAGGACCAATTAGTGTTAGTGAAAATGCTAATAATATACGTGTGCTGATACTAAACAACAGCGCCAAAAAGCATGAGGCCAGGGTTAAAATATTTAATCTTGATCCCGCACCGAAGAGTGAAGTATTTGACGAGACTTCAACTCTTGCATCACATTCTACCTATTCTACCGAATACATCCCTATGTTCAATACCTTCGAAGTGCAGGTTTATACTGACAGTTTCAAAGTCTACATCTGGGTGGGAGGACGGGCTGGTATTGAGAATCTAACGGGTAATACAGTTCTGCATGAGCAATTAGTTAGGTTCTAGTATCCGTTTGGCAAAGCTAAGATAAGATCTGAAACCCCGTATAACAATACACTATAGAATAAAGACTGTTTAACGTAATTGCCTATATTGTTTTTAAAATGAAACAATATAGGCAATTTTTATACCTCCATAACCCCTATTAAGTTATTATTTGGGGATCGGTCTTTATTTAATTACATAAATTAACATGACACAACAAAAACGTCCCCTTGTGTCCCTTGTGTCATAGTATAGAAAGCACAAGTATTAATAATACTATTAACGAATTACTTTAATATTTGTAAAGGAGGCTCACTGTATGGCAAGCAACAAAAAAGAGAAAAAGAAACCTTATGTTGTAAAAGAAGAGAAAAGTAATCAATGTCCAGTAAAAGAAGGCGATAATTGCAAAGTGCCTGGCGTTTTTAGTGATTCTGATCCAATAGGCGGCGGAGGCTGATTGATAAATAATCAGGTTATTTTCTATTAGATACTGTAGTTTCCCCGCCTCGTCTTTGACGTCAAATTCTCCTGGGATAACCCGGGGGAATTTTTTTGCGTGGATTATTTTCATTATGTTTTAGACTGCATAGGCGATAGATTATATGACACGTAAATCATAAAATTCATAGGAGAGGAATAAGGTCCTCACAAAACGAAGTATAATAAATAGAAATCTTTGTCATATAAATTGAACAATGCTTTATTCTTTGATCTCTTTAAATCCCCTAATGGGGGATTTTTTTGCATATTAAAGGAATTTGATGTAATTAACAGAAGAATAAAGTTA
>JAQUBU010000147.1 GCA_028686565.1 Syntrophomonadaceae bacterium | reverse complement strand
CTGCAATTTTTATAAATAATACCGCGCACAAGGCTATGAGTCCAAGTGCAACCAGATAGACCATCGGGTACATGGGTATCCCGGTAGTTGCCGAAACTTCACCGCTGGCCGCAGATGAATATGCATAACCAACCATATACCATGCAGCTATGCTCCAGAATACGAAAGCGGTCAGGTTGGTAAGCGTATCTATCATGGCCTGCAACTTACCGGGGAGTTTATCCACCAAAAACTCAACAGCTATCTGACCGTTCTGGAACGCGCAGTTAGCCAAGGCTAAACCGATGGTTACGGCAGTAAGTATATTCACATATTCAATAGTTCCCAATAACGGGTGTTTAAAAGCTACTCTGAGTATTATGTTTAATACCACTACACACATAGTAAGTGCTATGCAAAAGCCCGCTACTTGATCCAAAAATTTGCTGATTCTTCCTACCAGGTTGTTTGCTTTTTTCATATTATTAATTCCTCCGGATTATTTATATTGTTTATTGTATTGGTCGGCCAAAGCTTGAACTTTGGCTACGATTTCTTCACCCTTCAGTCCTTGCTTGTTAACAGTTGCTATATACTCCCTCTGTATCGGTGCTACGGCTTCTTTCCATTTGGCGGCTTCAGCATCGGAAAGGTTAATAACTTCCATATTTTTTTCATCAACCGCATACTTGAGGGCATCGGCATTTTGCTTATCCCAGAGTCCCATCGCTACTTCCTCGAAATACTTCTGGTTTACTCCTTCGATAGCATTCTGTACTTCGGGATCAAGAGAATCCCACTTATCTTTGTTCATGGTTATAAAGAACAGGGTGTTATATAGAAAAGGAGTCTTGGTAATATACTTGGTTACCTCAGCCTGTTTCCAACCCTTCAACACCTCATCAGGTCCCAGATTGCCTTTTACCATACCTTTGGAAAGAGCTTCATAAGCTTCGGACTGAGGCAAGTTTACAGGATTGGCTCCCATGGTCTGCAAAGTTTTGGCACTGATGCCGGTGGCGCGAATTGCCATACCCTTGAGGTCAGCAAGGGTTTTAACCGGAGTCTTGGTATAAAGATCGCCAGGGCCTGTAGTAATTACCATAAGCAGCTTGGTATCCTGAACTTCTTTGGGATTAAGTTGTTTGATGCCTTCCCAAGCTACGTTGCTGGCAACTTTGGAATTATTGTAGGTTATTCCGGGTAGTTCAAAAACTTCGCAAACTGGAAAACGTCCTTTAGAATAGGCAAAGCAGGAAATACCAATATCAGCTATGCCTTTTACTACGCCATCATAAACATCAGTAGCTTTTAACAGCGTTTCAGCGGGGTAGCTGGTTACTTTTACCTGACCATTGGTGGCTTTTTCAATATCTTTTGCCCAGGGTTGAACCAGTTCCACTTCTGCAGGATGGGTAGCCGGCCAGAAATGAGCCAGTTTAAGTTCAACAGGTGCAACTTTCTTTTCTTCTTGCTTGGCTTGTTCCGGTTTGGTTTCGGTCTTGGCGCAGCCAGCCAGAGTTGCCAGGAGCATCAGCACCAGCAGCATTGCAAGCGGCTTTTTACTGAAGCGGCGTAATCCTTTTTTACGACGAGCAGAGTTTTCAATCACTAATAATTCCTCCCCTAAATAAATTTTTCCAAGAAAAAAAACCCCCGCAGGAGTTCATAAAAATGCGATAATTTTCTGCACCCAAAGATACAAAAAACTGCACTCTTATTCCTACCATACTAACCTTACTACCCTTTTTCCTTTGTTTGAGAATCTGCTATCCTACTAATACTGCAATAAAATAATAAATAGGGGTATAATTACACCAATCTTCAAGATGTAATATAATCTATTTAATGATATGTATATTTATTTTACCATATAATATTTCTCAGTGGTATAAATAATTCCTGCCACTGATAATAAAAAGAATCATTGTTATTAAAGCAGGAAAAAATTAGTTTCAGGGTTAATATATTCGTATATATTTTACTTACCAGATATTATGCTAAGGATGAAAGTAGTTTTATGCTAATGATAGCCCAACAAATGATTGAAAACATCAAGAACTCTTCCTGGATTAGAGCAATGTTTGAAGAAGGAGAGAAACTTCGTCAAATCCACGGTGCAGATAAGGTTTTTGATTTTAGTCTGGGTAATCCGGATTATGAACCACCGGAGGCTGTACGAAAGGCTCTAAATAGATTAGTAAGTGAGGAGAATAAAGGATTGCATCGTTATACCAGTAATGCTGGCTATCCTGATGTAAGAGAGAAAATTGCTCTTCTATTAAGTGAGGAATCGGGGCAAAATCTGGCACCTGAAAATATAGTAATGACCTGCGGCGCCGCAGGTGGTTTAAATGTTGTCTTAAAGACTATTCTTGATCCCGATGAAGAAGTTATTGTGTTTGCTCCTTATTTTGTTGAATATCGTTTTTATATAGAAAATCATGGTGGCAAGGCAGTAATCGTTCCAACGGATTCAAATTTCGAACCTGATTTGGAAGCGCTGAAAAAGAGCATTAGTTCGCGCTGTAAGGCTATTATACTTAATTCTCCCAATAATCCCAGCGGGGTTGTTTATAGTGCACAAACCCTGAAAGATATTGCGATCCTTTTGGAAGCCAAAGAAAGGGAATATAAGCATGAAATCCTGGTAATTTCCGATGAACCATACACAAAGCTGATTTATGGCGGTGTGACAGTTCCCAATATGATGAAAATATTTGATAACTGCATGGTTGTAAATTCCTTTAGTAAATCATTAGCTTTACCAGGAGAACGAATTGGTTATATAGCAGTTAGTTCCAAGATTAATGATGCAGCTATTCTGATGGAAGGACTGACTTTTGCCAACCGTACCCTGGGCTTTGTAAACGCCCCTTCACTTTTTCAAAAGTTGGCTGGTTTATCTTTGGATCAGATTCCAGATACCAGTGAATATCAAAAAAGGCGCGATTTTCTTTATGAAAATCTTATTCGTCTTGGTTTTTCTTGTGTAAAACCACAGGGGGCTTTTTATTTGTTTCCCAAATCACCAATGCCTGATGATATTGAATTTGTTAAGAGAGCATTGAAGTATAATCTTTTGCTGGTTCCCGGTACGGGGTTTGCCTGTCCGGGTTATTTCAGAATTGCTTATTGTACAAGTATGGAAACCATAAAGAATTCCATACCTGCTTTTGAAGCGCTGGCTGCCGAAGTAATAGGTTAGCAGCATATAGATAAGGAGAATTACATGAAAGCTGAAAATTGTGGAATAGAAGAAGGGCTTTTTAAATATTTGGTTGATTCTATCAATCATACACCCTACTATAGGCTGTTAGGTATTGAAATTGCCAAAGTAGGTAAAGGTACGGCTGAACTGGCAGTATGTGCCAACCAAAATCATGCTAATCCGCTTGGAGCCATTCATGGGGGGCTAATTATGTCACTGGCAGATGCAGCTATGGGTAATGCTATCAGAAGTCTCGGAATTAAGGGGGTCACGGTAGATTGTTCTACCTCGCTTATTAGTGGAGCATTATTAGGGGAACAATTAGTTGGCAAGGGGAAAGTGCTTAAAGCTGGAAGAAACATTATTTTTGCTGAAGCCGAGGTCTTTGCGGGGGAGCAGCTAATATCTACTAGTAAAGCGGCCTTTTTTAAGACAGGAGAAATAAACTATTAATCAGGGGATGAAAGATTGAAAAAGCAACTGATTGGCAGTGATAACTTTATTTTAATTACCTTTGCTTCCACTTCTCATGCTCTGAAAGCAGAAAAGGTATTAAAATCTAATGAAGCTGAATTTATGATAATACCCACTTTGCGAGAAATATCTACCAGCTGCGGACTATCGATCAAGATTTTGGAAGATAGTATTAACCATTATTATGAAATATTGTTGCAGAATAAAGTAAAAACTGATGGTGTTTTTAGAGTAAAAAAAGAAGGTAACAAGAACCATGTTGATAAAATAGATATAATTTAAATGATGTTCGAATATCTTTGAAGATGAGAACCAATAACTAAAAATAACAGTGAGTTAGATTTATGTATAAAGAGTAACCATTGTGCCCTGGAGTTCATATTATAACATTAGATAGGAATTACTATTGAAGGGGTGAGAAATGGTGCGGGTTTACTATATTAAGCTACCCGGTTTCATACGCAATATACTAATGAAGGTATGGGGATAACATAAAAAGGAGTAGACTGGACTACTCCTTTTTATGTTCTGACGGGGGGTAGCTTCAATGCCCAATATCAGAATGATTTTTGCTTTTATTATGCTCTTTTGCGGATTGCTTTTATGGTTTATTTCGAAAACCTAATTAGTTTGCTAATGGGGGATGCGTCCCCCATTAGCTTTTACGTTTTTTTTCAGGGGGGAACTAATTAGTTACCCCTGAAAAACTCCCTGTTTGATAATCTGGGATGCATAAATATGAGTGCGGATGTTGGCGGAGCATGGCAATAACATCCAGCGAAGGCAAGCAAGTGAAAGGGGGCGAGCGACACGGATGTCGCGAGAGGGCAACGGAACAAGGATGTGTATTTTGCCCGGTACCCCTTGAACTGCGAGACAAGCTGAAGGTGTTTTCCATGCGAAGACTTTCCGATGAATATTTATGCATCCCACATTTAGATTTTACGAGTTTTTCAGGGGCAACTAATTAGTACAGGGGGACAGCTACCGTACCCAATTTCCAAAATAAGGGGACACGGTACCTGTCCCTCTGTACCCTGTCCCACCTGTTTATCAGTAATTATTTTTCGCTTAAACCAATTCCCAGTATACCTCCTAAACCACCCGCAGTTATGCATTGGCATAAAGTATAGATAAATGATTTTAAATCTATAAGCGAGGAATCAAAGGTATATGTAGCTATTACTAAAATGATGAAACTTACCAGCCCCATGGTAACTCCCCGGAGCAAACCTTTGCTGCCGTAAGCCTTGCTGACCTGACATCCGCAAAGGAAGATACTGCTGATAAGAATTATTCTGCCCAAGGTCGGAAAAAGGGTTTCGTTCAAACTGGAATAATAAACGATGACGGCTGCCAACAGACAAAGAACAAACGAAAATACAAGGGCTTTGCCAAGGGCCTTTAATTCAATCGAGGGAATTTTATCCACGATTAACACCTCCTTTGCTTGCAAAATATGTAAAGAACAAGCAATTTATGACTGTAATTTTTAAGCTAAATCTAAGTCTGCCGTCATAGACATAGACTATATTGATTTTCATGACGGAGCGTGAAGATGGAGAAGCTTTTATTTTTTAGTTTCCTGGCTGGTTTATGCACTTTTTTAGGAGCTGTACTGCTTTTCATAAAAAGGCAATGGAGCCAAGAAAGTTTGGGTATATTTCTTGGCCTGGCTTCGGGGGTAATGGCAGCAGTTGTTTTCTTTGACATGTTACCCTCGGCATTACTAGGTGATTGGCAGGGCTGCAGTGCGGGGCTATTGCTGGGTATTGTTATTCTGGGGTTTTTTGACCATTATTTATTGCAACAACTAATGGCAGAAAAGACCATGCTGAGTCTGGGTTACCTGATAATGCTCGGAATGGCTTTGCATGATCTTCCGGAGGGAATGGCTATTGCGATGGGACATGAGATGAAAGCCCGTACAGGAGTTCTTATTGCTCTGGCTATAGGAATACATAATATTCCTGAAGGGATGGCAATAGCAGCACCTTTAATAATTGGCGGTTTAGGCAAGTTGCGTATCGCATTTCAGCTGGCATTAATAGCCCTGCTTACACCATTAGGGACTATATTAGGCTTATTCCTGGTTAATGCCCTGCCTAAATTAATGAGTCCGCTTCTTGGTTTTGCTTCCGGGATCATGCTATACCTGGTTATTTTTCATCTCTGGCCGCAGGCTGGTGCCAAGGGTGAAAAAAACAGAAGGTTGGGCTTTATCACCGGGGTAGTAGTAATTCTCCTGGCAACTTTTCTTTAAACTGAGCGCGCATAATTATTTGTTTCTAATCGGACAATAAAGAAAAATGCAAAGGGGAAAAAATAAAAAATGTTAAACTGGATGTAT
>JAQUBU010000146.1 GCA_028686565.1 Syntrophomonadaceae bacterium | reverse complement strand
TTTCGCAGGGGGAGGCGGAGGAGTGAGTAATACTGGACGTATTGCGATTGACGACAACGAAGCCCTGCGAAAATTTGGCCGGTGGGAATTAAAGTTTTAGATTTTACAGAGTACTAGTCTTAGCCAACAAAAAGAACGTCCCTCTGTTGGCCTGGATGAACAAATCACTACAGCAACTTCCCGAACATTGAATCAGTCCAGAGATTGATATATATCACATCATAAAAGCATCCAGCCTTTGACTAATTCAGACTGTCAATAAATCATTTTTTAATTGCACTCTTCCAAATATTCTCTAATAACTTGCACTTTATATTCTTGTGAGTACCGTTTAGATTTCATTTTTGCCCCTTCGAACATCCCGGTAGGGGGCCAATCGGATCCAAACCTGAAATACAAGCACTCGTCGCAAAACTTCTGCCATGTTTCCAGACCATGATCCTACCAGTTTTTGTGAATATTGCTTTTAGCAAGATAAGCACACGAACCATCCCGCTGTTAAAAACTAAGGAAATATGCTTACCGGGGCGGCTGCCGTTATTATGATATCGCGTCATATACGGCATTATTTACCCGAAGAAGTCATATGGTTATTTTAGGAAAACCATGGATTAAAAATGGATGAAGATTTATCTATCCAGTCTTTCAATAATTCCGGCTTAAGTTTGACAACAACACAGGCGCATAAATTGGGAGGCAAGAAGACGGATAAATTTGATTCAATAAAGTGAAAGGAGTTTGTCTGGCTATGAACATCGGGATATAGGTATGAGGAGGGGAGAGACCACGCGGACTTTTTAGAAAGCATAGTGTAGAAAGAAGATACTCAAGCGGTTTAGTGCTAAACAAGAAGAAGGAGGATGCCTGATATGTTAATGAATGGTCAGCAGTATGTAGAGAGCCTTAAGAAAATGCGACCCAATGTTTATAAATGGGGAAACTTGATTGAGGATGTTACTACCAATCCGGCCACCAGATTGCATGTTAAATCAGTTGCTCTGTCCTATGATGCAGCGTTTGATCCTGAAAGAGCCCCTATTTTTACTGCCAAATCTCACCTGACCGGTGAAAGAGCCCATCGCTGGAATACATTTATGGGTAGCGCAGAGGCTGTAGTTGGCAATGCACAAATGAAACGCGCCCAGTATCGAATGACGGGAACCTGCCAGGGAGCTACCTGTGCTGGCTGGACCGGACTAAACGTGCTGTGGGAAGTAACTGCCAAAATGGATAAAGACCTGGGCACTGCCTACCATGAGCGTTTGAAAAAATATTTCCGCTATGTAGAAGACCATGCGCTCGCTTTAGCCGGTGCCATCACTGATGCAAAAGGTAACCGTGCATTAAAACCTTCCCAACAAACTAACAAGATGCAAAACCTGCATGTTGTGGAGACCCTTCCTGATGGTATCGTTATCAGCGGCTACAAAGTTCAAATATGTGGCGTGGCGGCATGTCATGAAATTATTGTGGTTCCCGGTAGTGGATACGGTGAATCCGAGAAGGATTTCTGTTTTGCAGCTGCTGTTCCTCGCGATGCTGAAGGCCTTACCTGCGTTGAGACCCGCCGTCCCAGTGATGCTCGGGACGAAGAGGAAGGGTGGGATGCTCCAGAAGCTGGTAACATTACACAAGCATTTTTGCTGTTTGATAAAGTGTTTGTACCCAATGACCGTGTATTCATGAATGGCGAGTTCAAATATTCCGGGATGCTCATCGGTCACTTTGCGGCTATTTACCGTGCGGCTATCGGTGCTTGTGTTGCCGGTCAAGGTGACGTCATGATAGGTGCAGCCATTAACATGGCAAGAGCCAATGGATTAACCCAAAAGACTTTCCAAACCACACTTACTCAAATGGCTGTTAATAACGAAATTACTTATGGATTGGGACTAGGCGCTATAATAGCTGGCAAGCAACAAACTGCCGGATTGTTTGTGCCTGATGCGCTATTAGCTCATACCAACAAGACCCAAGTAGCCAAGCTGCCTTATGAAAACAAGGTTATGGCCCAGGATATCAGCGGCGGTATTGCTGAAACGGGTTGTTTCCCATCCTACAAAGACTTTCAGTCACCAGTCTATGGCCAGCAATTGCTAGAATGCCTGACAGCCGGTGCTGATGGCGAAAGCCGCGCCCGCGCAGCGCGCCTTGTTGAATGGCTGACCGTAGGCGGCGGTATTCCCGGTTGTATGCATGGCGGCGGCTCACCTGACGGTGCTAAACTTGTTGTAAAAGCTGCCACCAAGTGGGAAGCATTGACTGCTGACGCCAAGCGTATTGCTGGTATTACAGCTGATTTATCCGAACCAAAGAAGTAAGCAGAAGGGCCAACAGAGGGACGTCAGACTGTGTGAAAACTATTTTGCCGTTTTTATCCACCCCACTCAGGGGCCTTAACAGGCTGATTTTAGTGAAATGGCTCGAATAATTCTCTGGTTATGCCGATATACCCTCCACTTTGAGGCATTGGCCTGGCCTTTTTAGGACTTTCACACAGTCTGATGTTCTTTTTGTTGGCTCTTCCCCACTAATTTGTTATATTGGAAAAAATACATGGAGCATTTATTAAGATGAGGCGACCAAGAGAACGGAGCAATAGTGGGGTTTATCACGTTGTTTTACGAGGAATAAATAGGCAGGATATCTTTTACGACGATGACGATTATCAGCATTTATTAGAAATAATAGATCAGATGAAATCAGACGATCAGTTTGTGGTTTACGGATACTGCCTGATGACGAACCATGTTCATCTACTGGTTCGGGAAAACACCGATACAATATCACGGATTATGAGCCGGATCGGCATCAGTTACCCTTGGTGGTATAACCGAAAATATGGGCGAAGCGGTCATGTCTTTCAAAGGCGTTACGGAATTGAATGTGTTGAAAACGATGACTACTTATTAACTGTGCTTCGCTACATACACAACAATCCGGTCAAGGCTGCGATGGTCCAAAAGCCGGAAGAATATAGATGGAGCAGTATCCATGCTTATTATGGAAACAGGGAATATCCGTGCGGATTAAGTGAGCCCAGTTTTGCTTTGGGCATAATTAATCAAAACCGAAAGATAGCACTCCAGTCGTTTCGAGAGTTTATGAAGAAAGACAATGAAGATAGGTGCCTGGAAGATGAGGCCAAACATCGTAAGACGGATACTGAAATCAAAACCGAGATTGAGAAATTAATGAACAGTGTACCAATTGGAAGATTTCAAGGCATGGAAAGAGCCAGAAGAAACGAGATTTTGAGAGAAATCAGAAAAGTCGATGGCGTGTCGCTAAGACAGATTTCTAGAGTGATCGGGCTGAGTGTAGAAATTGTTTTCAATGCTTAGTCTTAGCCAACAAAAAGAACGTCCCTCTGTTGGCCATTGACAAAACCCAAACAAGTCTGTATATTTTTATTTATAATTCAATATTTTAAAAGGCATTGACGGAGAGAGTACGTTTCAGCGCGAACGTCTCAGCGAGCCGGGGATGGTGTAAGCCCGGTACCAGTAGTCTGAACCCGAAAATCACTCCTGAGCTGCGGACCGAACGAATAATCCAGTAGGCTCCGACGGTTTTCCCCCGTCATCGGGAACGCATATGATGGTATGTTGTATTTATTAATGGGTGGTACAGCGAATGCTTTTAGCTTTCGTCCTTTTATGGGGCGAAAGCTTTTCTACTTTTATAATGACTGGAGGTAAAGCAATGGCAACCAATGATATGGTAGAAATCCGCTGGCACGGCCGGGGCGGACAGGGAGCCAAGATGGCCTGCATGCTGCTTGCAGATGTGGCTGGTTTGGAAGGTAAATTTGTACAGGGATTCCCGGAGTATGGACCGGAGCGCATGGGAGCCCCTATTACAGCTTATAATCGCATCAGTGAAAAACGCTGCAATATTCATTCCAACATTTACTATCCAGACTATGTGGCCGTGGTAGATGAAACTCTCTTGGACAGCATCGATGTTACCAGAGGACTGAAAGAGGGCGGGGCGATAATCATTAACACTCCCAGCTCTCCCCAGGAGATGCGCCCTCGGTTGCAGGGATGGACCGGAAAAGTCTGTACCATAGATGCCCGCCGCATATCAGAAGAGATTCTGGGGACAAACTTTCCGAATACCCCTATGCTGGGAGCTATGGTCAAGGTGAGCGGTGTTTTGGAAACCGGACGTTTTTTAGCTAATATGGAAGAATCCTTTAAACATAAATTTGCTGCCAAGCCCCAGCTCATCGCGGGGAACATGGCAACACTGAAAAAATCCATGGAGGAGGTGCAGGTAGGATGATTCATGCTAAGGATATCAACGAACGTACCCCCTGGCAGGATCTGACCCCCGGCGGGGAGATCTATGAACCAGGAACCGCACGGGCCTTTAATACTGGTACTTGGCGGACCAATACGCCCGTTTTTCACGAAGAAGCATGCAAACATTGTATGCTTTGTGTTCCGTTCTGTCCTGACAGTGCTATTCCGGTGAAAGAAGGGAAACGTCTGGACTTCGATTATATGCACTGCAAGGGCTGCGGTATCTGTGAGAACGTGTGTCCCTTCCCGGCAATTACGATGGTATCTGGAGGTGCGGCTAAATGAGCAAACCCCTTTCCGGCAACGAGGCAGTAGCTTATGCTATGAAGCAGATAAATCCTGATGTCATGGGAGCGTTCCCTATCACCCCCTCTACCGAAATTCCTGAATACTTTGCCAATTATGTGGCCAATGGCGAGGTAAATACTGAATATGTAACCGTGGAGTCTGAGCACAGTTCAATGTCCGTGTGCATTGCGGCACAAGCAGCAGGGGCCAGAGCCGTCAGTGCTACTTCATCTTGCGGACTGGCCCTGATGTATGAGCTTTTGTACGTGGCGGCTTCATGTCGTTTGCCTATTGCACTGGCCTGCGTCAACCGCGCCCTTTCGGGGCCAATTAACATAAACCACGATTACTCTGACTCTATGGGAGCCCGTGATTCCGGCTGGCTCCAAATCTATGCCGAGAATAATCAGGAGGCCTACGATAATTTTCTCATGGCCATGCCTATCGGCGAGACCCCAAACGTGCGCTTACCGGTGATGTGTTGCATGGATGGTTTCATTACCAGTCATGCCGTAGAGAATATTGAGCTTTTGGAGACGGATGTCGTTCGCAAGTTTATCGGGGAGTATAATCCTGAAAACTATTTGCTTAAAAAAGAAAATCCGCTGGCGGTAGGACCGTACGATGTGAGTCCTTATTACATGGAACACAAGGTCCAGGAGGCTGAGGCAATGAAAGTGGCTAAGGCCCGTATACTGGAGGTAGCCGCAGAGTTTGAAAGCATTTCCGGCCGACGCTACGGCCTGTTTGAAGAATACAGGATGGAGGATGCTGAGCTGGGCCTGGTTTTGATGGGCTCCAGTGCAGGAACTGCCAAAGCAGCTGTCGACAAGCTGCGGGAGGATGGAGTAAAGGCAGGGCTTGTTAAGATCAGAGTATTCCGTCCTTTCCCGGGCGAGGAACTGGCCCGGGCGTTGGCGGGCGCCAAAGCCATAGCCGTCATGGATAAGTCTGAGGGTTTTTCCGCCAACGGAGGTCCCTTATTTGCCGAGACCCGCAGTGCTTTATATGATCTAAAGGTTCGACCCTATCTGATTGATATCGTTTATGGTCTGGGCGGCCGTGATTTTAAAACCGAGGATGTTGAAAAAGTGTTCGGCCGGCTGGCGGATATTGCGGTAACCGGCGAGACCTACCCGGTATATAGCCATATGGGACAAAGGTCAAAGGAGGAGACAGCATGAGCACGGTATATAACCTGAAACGGGAAGTAGAAAAGCCGGACCGGCTCACCGGAGGGCACCGACTCTGTGCCGGTTGTGGCGCCGGGGTCGTTGTGGCAGGGGTTCTGCGGGCTCTGGATAAAGAGGATAGGGCAGTGGTGGTTAATGCTACCAGTTGTCTGGAGGTCTCCACCTTTATGTATCCTTATACTGCCTATATGGACAGTTTTATTCATTCTGCTTTTGAGAACTCCGCGGCTACCTGTTCCGGAGTGGAGGCA
>JAQUBU010000145.1 GCA_028686565.1 Syntrophomonadaceae bacterium | reverse complement strand
GCATGCTTTCATAACCTGAAAAGCAAGTCCTAAGGAAGTAAAAAGGGAATCAACAACCTCGATTTTTATATCTGCTCGATTAAGCATGGTACGCGCCATCAGGGCGGATTGAACAGAACCGGATATTCCTGCGGAAATTAGTATAACCAGTGCTTCATCGCCAGCCTTGAGATCTGAATACACTTTTAAGAAATCACCGGCGGCAGGTTGTGAGGTTTGAGGGAAAATAGATTCCTGGCGTAAAATTTGAAAGTAATCATGATTATTTATGCTCTCCCCTTCCTTGAAAATTTGACCTTTAAAATTAACATTCAGGGGAACCACCTTAATGTTGTGTTGTTTAACAAAGTCTGCCGGCAAATAGGCAGTACTATCTGTAATAATTAACTGGGCCATATATTTCCTCCCCGTTCTTCGACAAATAGCTTCTAAATTATTGTGACCGATATGTAATATCTGTTGTTAGGGGATAAACGATCATACAAGTCAAACAATATAATCATGATACCTTAGTATTAGCCTGTTGGAAAAGAATTTTTATTTTATAGTATAGAGCAATTATATTCTTATAAGATTTATCCTGAGCAGCCTTTTCCATTATTGCAGCTGTTTCGGATATTTCCATAAAGCCATACATACCAGCTGTTCCTTTGATATCATGACTGATACTTTTAATCATTTCATGGTTTTTATTTTTTACAGCTTGGTTTAATTCCTCTATCATTTCTTTTAAATCCGCAATGAACTCAGGAATCAAATCATTTATTAACCTGCTGCTTTCGGTTTCATGTTTCTTGTTGCGGAAATTACGGGAAAGATGTTTTTTGATCATTATGACCAGTTCTTCACTTTTAAAAGGCTTGGTTATATAGTCTGTACAACCGGAGGCCAGGCATTTTTCACGATCTCCTACCATGGCATTAGCAGTCATGGCAATTATCGGGATGTTTTTTAATTCACTATCTTCGCGCATAAATCCAGTAGTTTCATAACCATCCATAAGCGGCATTTGCATATCCATTAAAACCAAATCAACATTGCTTTCACTTATAATTCTTAAGCATTCAAGCCCATTTGTTGCATACATAACCACAAATCCATAATCATTCAGCATTTGCCCTACTATTTTCTGAGTTAATTCATTATCCTCAACAATAAGGATCTTCACCGGATTAAACTCAAAAAGGGAATTGCTTTCATAATCATAAGCCTCAGCTTGATCGCTTTCGTAATCTGCGCTTTGATGATTTGTCATAATTTGCAGGGGAATTTTAAAATGAAAGATGGTGCCCTGTCCTTCACATGAATCAAGCCAGATTTCACCTTCCATAGAATCAATTAGTTTTTTACAAATATAAAGGCCGACGCCTGTACCACCGAATTCGCGAGAAGCAGAACTATCCGCTTGGGTGAATGCCTCGAATATTTTGTTTTGCTGGCTTTGGGGGATGCCGATTCCGGTATCACTTATTGAAACCAGTAAGTTTGAATTCTGATTTATTGCCGTTTGAATATGGGCATCGATAACAATAACACCTTTACTGGTAAACTTAACAGCATTATTTAAAATATTAAGCAGTATCTGACGAAGTTTTGTCTGGTCTATAACGACTTTATCAGGTATTTTTTCGTCAAGGTTTAATACTAACTGCAGACCTTTTTCTCTAAGTACAGGCTCCAGAAGACGGGAAACATCGGGGAAAAGGTCGAGCAAACTGCATACTTCGGGGTTTAGAGTCAGCAGACCAAGCTCTATTTTGGAAACATTAAGTATTTCGTTAATGATGGATAAAAGCTGCTCACCGCAATCGCGAATAGTAGCTATATTGGCTGACTGTTCTTGGTCCAAGCTGCTTTTCTCCAATAAGTCAACCGAGCCAAGTATTCCTATCATCGGAGTCCTTATTTCATGGCTTATGTTAGCCAGGAACTGATCCTTGGCCAAATTGGCAGCTTCAGCTTTTTCGCGGGCGTTTGACATTTCGCTAACATCAATGAGGTTGGTTTCAATGTAGTCTTTAACGCTATCGTAGCGAGCAAATATTTCGAAATTTTTTGTTAATTTATTCTTGCATATCAGCTGTATTGGATAATTAAGTACCAAGTGTTGCTGTTTCAACAGCTCGATTAATTTGATTCTATCTTGCGGGACAGCCCAGAAGTCTTTTGACGGCAGCCCTTCCACTTCCGAAGGTTGAGTATAACCTAGCATTTCGGCAAATTTATTGTTGGCCATTATTATTTTCGAACCATCCATATAACTGGTGCTTAGACCTACCTGGGCGTTGTAATACAAAGAACGATATTTCTTTTCGGAAGTTTGCAGGCTTTGCGCCAAGATTATATGTTCCGTAATATCGCGGCAAGTGGAAATAACTATTATATCTTTACCTTTTTTAAACGGAATTGAATTGGTTTCCAGATAAAGTGTATCACCATTCTTTTTCCTGAACCGGTTTATTGAACGGTAAGGAGTAAAATCATGTTTTATTACTTTTTCCTTTATTACTCCTGTATCCCGGTCCCAAACAGCTGTGTCATCAGGATGAATTAATGCTCGTATTGAATCCAAATTTATAATTTCTTTCGGTTTATAACCTAACATTTCTACTATTGACTGGTTGGTTGCAATATATTTCTGTTTGCGGTAGTCATAAATAAAAACCATTTCATTAATATTGTTGAGCATTAGCTTGGATAATTTCTCCAAGTCATTAAGTTGTAAGCTATGAAAAGAAATTAATACGTTTATAAAAAGGAGCAGAAAAATGCCCATCGGCAACGGAATATTTTTTGATAGGGGGATAAGATCCGTAATCTCTTTACACCAGAACAATATGAGTATATTAGCGATAAAGAGTAAAAAGAATATCAGCTTTTTTTTAATTTGCCCTGACATGATGTTCTCTCACCTCCCTAAAACACGACATCACGATATAATTTAGCAAGTATATATAAGATAAATCATTTATTAGAAAAAACATGTCTATTCATAAGTGTGCACTTGAAAAATTTTTGCATAATACTGACGATTAATGCAGCAAATGGGTGATTAATGGTAATCGAAGCAGGAATTTGTGAATCGGATGAAGAATTATTTCATTGCATTAAAAAAAACGGAGGTTAAGTGATGAAACAGTGGAGAACATTTACAAAACGGAGTCTGATTATAGGACTTGCTTTAGCCCTTTTCTTTACTATGATTCCAACTCAGGCACAAGCACAGAAAACGATCAGAATATTCTTAGATGGACAAGAAATACTGCCGCCTAAGGACCAAGCAGCGGTAATAATAGATAACCGTACCATGGTTCCGTTCAGGGTTATTTGTGAAGGACTCGGCCTCAATGTGGTTTGGGATGAGGCAGGATTCCGGGTACTAATCAGCACCCCTGGTGCCCAAGAGGCAGTACCCCCCATAAAGATTAAGAATTCCAATATTCCTGGAGTATTTATGAATGGGAAAGAAATAATACCACAGTATACAAACCCGGTTATAATAAATGATCGCTTATTGCTTTCAGTAAGAGACATCAGTGAGACTCTGGGTAGAAAAGTCGAGTGGGATCAGGATAATTATATGGTTCTGGTAATGAGCCCTGCCATCACTGCGGTTAGTAACGAGCCCCAAGTATCTCAACCAGCAAAGATTGATAGCGAGCCCCAGCCCCAAATAACGCCGCAAATAAATACAGAAAAAGATAATGCCATAATGGGTGAATCGATAGCCAGCAGCGAGCAGTTAAGAGCATTATTAAAGCAAAACAATCCCCAGGCACCTGACCTGGTCGATATTTACTTGGAGATTGGCAAGATCTATGGAATCAGAGGAGATATTGCTTTTTGTCAGGCGGCCAAGGAAACCGGCTGGTGGAAGTTTGGCGGACTTGCACTGCCGGAACAGAATAATTATTGCGGTCTCAGTGTTACTGGGCGTGAATCAACAGCCAATGAAGATTTAAAAGGAGCCAATCCTGAAAAAGTGCGGTTTATAGAAGGGAAACACGGAGCCTTCTTCGATTGCCCAGCCAGTGGGGTGGAAGCCCATATTCAGCATCTCTACGCTTATGCTACCAGCAATCCGCTGCCAGCTGGTCGTGATCTCCTTGATCCCCGCTTTATATTGATCAAGCGGGGAGGGTCACCGCGGTGGATTGATCTGGGCGGAAAGTGGGCAGTACCCGGTTATGACAAAAGTAAGTTTGCCAGTATTGATGAAGCACTGGCAGCCGGTGAAACGTATGGTCATAGCATAATCAAGGATTACTATAATAAGGCGTTACTCTCCATCAGCCTGTAGACAAATCTACTCACAGGGTGAATTAAGCAGGAAAGCAAATGGCATTACTGATAACGAGATATTTTATTCTGTCATTCTAACAATACTAATATTGTTGTTGTGATAGTTTATATTTGATATTACGAACGTGGATTGTTAAAAATGAAAAGGAATGCCTAAGTATTCCCACCGAATTAAAAATTAAAAAAGGCAGGTCACAAGACCTGCCTTTTTTATTGCCAACTACTTTTTAAGTTGGAGAGATTTTTTGTATAAGGAACCGAAAGGAGCGCCAATAGGCAGAACAGTAAAGCCGTAATGAGTATTTAATAAAATTGCTGCTGAACCATAGAAAGACATTATTGATATACCAAGCTCGGAAAAAGCAGCCATTTCATGCCAGAAGGGGCCGCCCCATTCCAGGGTACTCATAAACAGGCCAAGGAAAAGCAGATCAATTAAGAAGAATATGATAAAGAGAACTTTATTGGCTCCCATTGAGCCTACAGTCATAAAAACAGTAAATATAAAATAACCCAGGAAAGCATAGCCTAATTGATGAATATCACCGACTAATCCAGCATTTTTCATTAGCCAAGTCATGGCAACGGCAAACCAGAAGAAACCATACCCGCAAAATGCGGTGGCTCCAAATGTATTGTTGTGTTTAAAGTCATAAATGCCTGCCAGGAATTGAGCGGCAGCACCCAGGAAAATAGCCCAAGGCACTATTAAGTAAGTTCCATCAGTAATACCAAGCTTTTGTGTGCAAGCCACCAGAGTTACCATTGCCAGTCCCAAGAGGCCTATTGGTGAGGGATTTGCTACCAGTTCTTGAATGTGTCCACTTACATGCATTTCGTTAGAATTTGACATAGTTACCTCCTTGTTGATATGAAATAAGTCTAATGAACCTCGGTTGTAAAGCTTATCCCTCCTCTCCAAAAAATCCACTTACCAATATTCAACAAAAAATTGCGAATTCCTCCATGATAATACAAACTGATTGAAATGTAGATGTTTTAAATATACGAGATGTGAATGATAACACATTCTCATAATTGCACAAAAAACTTTTTGGAATTTAAAAAATTTGATTAAAAAAATACTTTGTAAATATATCACCTAAACACGTTTTCTGGCAAGGTAATATTTATTCTATTTTGGATATTCAAATATCACAAATAGAATAAATTTATTCCATTTGTGATATTTTTCTTTTAAAATTCGGGTATTTTTAGATGAAAATTTAATTTTAAAAAAAGGGATTTAGCTTATTAAATTAGAATATAAAAAATAACTCATAATGTATTATTTGTGCCTTTATGATTTTTTTCAGCTTCTCCATATTATTGAAGTCTTCATGCAAATCTTATGGTTCACTTTTTAAACAGGGTTACCGTTTGTGCTATTAAGGTTTTAATAGGACCTCAAAAGACTGGAGGGCTCATCTATGGCTTGAGGAGGTGGTTGGGTAAATAAACTGGTATAGACCAAAGTAATTATCATGTTAAGGAATAGTATGGGGGTTACATCCAAAGAGATCAGAAAGAAATGAAAACCATATAAGGGGAGAACGAACCAGTTAACTGGGACCTCTTGAAATTATTAGAAAATGGAGGGAATATAAACATGGCTTCTAATTTTGCGGTTAATAATATTAGAGATTTTGAATTTATTATTTCAGAATGGCTTCCGACCGAGGGAGTTTTTAACTACAAGCAATTTGCTGACTACTATTCAAGAGATGATATCAAGGCTGTTCTTGGTCCCATCTTGAAAATGTGTAAAGAAGTAATCGAACCTACCAATGATGATGGCGAAAATAATC
>JAQUBU010000144.1 GCA_028686565.1 Syntrophomonadaceae bacterium | reverse complement strand
GCGAAAGGGGTGAAGATGCTGCAAACCCAATATTTTAAAGTAAATCCTTTGCAGCCGGAAATAGAAATTATAAAACAGGCAGCACAATATATAAAAAATTTGGAATTGGTAGCTTTTCCCACTGAAACTGTATATGGCCTTGGTGCAATGGCATATAACCCTGAAGCCGTAAATAAAATATTTATTGCCAAAGCCAGACCGGCTGCCAATCCACTGCTTGTACATGTCAGCAATACAGAACAGGTTAAAGAAATGGTGACTGATATTCCTGCAGTTGCTCGCATATTAATGGCCAAGTACTGGCCGGGGCCTTTATCAATTGTTTTATCTGCGCGGGAGACTGTGCCTTCAGTTGTAACAGGGGGGAAAAACACAGTTGGTTTAAGGATGCCGGATCACCGGGTAGCACTGGCTCTGATTGAAGAAGCAGGACCTATAGCTGCACCCAGTGCCAATCTTTCCGGTCATCCCAGCCCGGTAACGGCTGCTCATGTAAAAGATGACCTGGATGGGAGAATTGCGGCGGTACTTGATGCAGGTACTTGCGGTTTAGGATTGGAATCGACCATAATTGATCTGAGCCAGGGCAGATTGATACTTATACGCCGGGGTGCCGTGGCGGTGGAAAATATTGAGGAAATTACCGGGCAAAAAGTTGAAATGCCTGATACCATTGAAAATCAATATGCGCATCATCAGATTAATGCTGAGGTTATAATTTGTGAGAATCAGGTAAACTTTGAAAAACAAATAGAAAAAATGTCTCTTGCCGGCAAGAAAGTAGCGGTGGTTTTTAATGACCAGCAGGAGGGCGGCTGGCAAAGAATTATAAATAATAAATATAGTGTTCAGAATAGTTATGTATTGGACATCAGTTCAGGCAGCAGTAACCTGTATGCCATATTAAGGGATGTGGAGCAGCAAAATATTGATATTCTGGTCTTTGCTCCCCTGGCTTCAGAAAGTTCCGGATTTGCTGCATCACTGCTGGAGCGTATCTATCAGTCGGCAAAAAAAGCAGGAAGTGAGGCGTGAGGCTTGGCCATGAATTATGTATGAACAAATATTTACAGTTGGCATAGTTGCGCTGGTGCTGGGAATGGATGCCTTTTCACTGGCAGTGGGTATGGGTTTGAAAGGGGTTTCGAGATCCTACGAAATTAAGTTTTCCTGCACGGTAGCAATTCTTCATATACTAATGCCGTTACTGGGGTTAAATTTGGGTCTGGTGGCGGGAAAGCTTTTAGGAGTCTGGGCTGCTCGCCTTGGTGCCTTGGTTTTAGCGTGGCTGGGGTCGGATTTGTTAATTAAAGGTTACAGACAGAAAAATACATTTAATAAGTTTGGCGCAGTAAGGCAAACTTTGGGATATTCAGGCGCGAGGCGGAGCGAGTGGACGGCCATCATATTTTTGGGAATTTCTGTAAGCATTGATGCCTTGACAGCAGGCTTTAGTTTAGGTACTTTAAAAATGCCGATATTATTTACCGTACTACTTATAGGAACAATTGCTGGCAGCATGACCATGCTTGGTTTCGCTGGCGGCAGGATTTCCGGCCGCTGGCTGGGTGCTTATGCACAGATGCTGGGCGGAGTTGTGCTGGTTGCTTTGGCTATAAAGTTTTTGTTATAAGAGAAAGGGGAGCCTGGTGAAAAGGATTTTATTTGTGTGTACTGGCAATACCTGCAGAAGTCCCATAGCACAAGCCCTTTTTCTAGAGATATTGGCCCAAAATGGGGATTATCAAAATGTTCAGGTTGAAGTCTTGTCAGCCGGCCTTTATACACATGATGGGATACCTGCTACCGCGGAAGCGATAGAAGCCATGCATAAGGAAGGAATTGATCTGTCCGCACATAAAGCCCGGGTAATATCTGACAATCTGGTAAAACAATCTGATTTAATACTGACAATGACCGAAACCCATTGCAGTCATTTGCGCAATAAATATCCTGAGCAAAGAGCTCTTATTTTTACCTTGAGCGAATATGCCGGGATTGGGATTCAGGATATAGATGATCCCTATGGATTAGGCGGACAAGCGTACCGGAAAATTGTACAACAAATGAAGGTGCTGCTGGAGGATGTGGCTGACCGCTTGCTGGCAAATATATAGAAATAATCACAGCACGGATTGAGCATAGGCATTATTTATCGAGGAGGATGAAATGAAGGTCGTTATAGGTTGTGATCATGCCGGTCTGGTATTGAAAAATGAAATAATTAAATCACTTATTGAAGAGCAGCACGAGGTAATTGACTGTGGAACATATACCGCTGAATCCGTTGATTATCCGGATATTGCTGAAGAACTTGCCCACAAGGTGCTCGATGAAAAAATACCGGGAGTACTCATTTGCGGTACGGGGATAGGCGTAGCTATAGCGGCCAATAAAATACCCGGTATAAGAGCAGCATTGTGCCAGAATAACTATGGTGCTCGCCTGGCTCGGGAGCATAATGATGCAAATATCCTGGCTATTGGGGCGCGTATAACTGCCGGAGCAATGGCGATAGAAATCGTGAATACATTTTTGAATACCGATTTTCAAGCAGGGAGACACCTGCTCAGGGTAGAAAAGATAAATAAACTAGAAGAAAATGTCGCGAGAGGGGTTAAAAAGGTGGATTATATTGATAAGTATGTTAAATCTGTTGATCCTGAGGTAGCAGCAGCAATTGAAAAGGAAGAAATCAGGCAAAGTCAGAAATTGGAGTTAATTGCCTCGGAAAATTTTGTATCACGTGCAGTCATGGCTGCCCAGGGATGCGTTATGACCAATAAATATGCCGAGGGTCTCCCTGGTGCCAGGTATTATGGAGGCTGTGAAAATGTTGATGTGGTTGAAGATATAGCCCGGGAAAGAGTTAAAAAAATATTTGCGGCAGAACATGCCAATGTTCAGCCCCATTCAGGAGCCCAGGCCAATACGGCTGTATATTTTGCTGCAGTTAAGCTGGGCGATACCATTATGGGGATGAATCTAAACCATGGAGGACATTTGACACATGGCAGTAAAGTTAATTTGTCGGGCAAATATTTCAATTTCGTGGACTATGGGGTAAATCCTGAAAGTGAAATGATCGATTATGATCAGCTTCGCGAAACAGCCCTTCAAGTTAAGCCCAAGATGATTGTGGCTGGTGCCAGTGCTTATCCCCGTACCCTGGACTTTAAAAAATTTCGTGAAATAGCCGATGAAGCAGGTGCACTGCTTTTTGTCGATATGGCTCACATTGCGGGATTGGTTGCGGCTGGCTTACATCCCAGTCCTGTTCCCTATGCTGATTTTGTAGCTTCCACCACACACAAAACTCTGCGCGGCCCCCGGGGCGGATTTATTCTCTGCCGGCAGGAGTGGGCACAAAAAATTGATAAAGCTGTATTCCCCGGTATTCAGGGGGGACCTTTAATGCATGTTATTGCCGCTAAAGCAGTGTGTTTCAAAGAAGCTTTAACAGATGATTTTAAAGCATATCAGAATGATATCGTTGTCAATGCGGCTGTTTTAGCCAAGGGATTGATAGAAAATGGTCTACGCCTGGTATCGGGAGGAACTGACAATCATCTTATGCTGGTTGATGTGCGCCCCAAAAATCTCACAGGTAAAGAGGCTGAAGCTATCTTGGAGTCAATTAATATAACTGTTAATAAAAATGCAATACCTTTTGACCCGCAAAAACCAACGGTGACCAGCGGTATCCGAGTTGGCACACCAGCTATAACCAGCCGGGGTCTGAAGGCTGATGATATGCGGGAAATGGCCCAGGCTATAGCACTAGCTTTGAGCAATCCGGAAAGTGCTGATAAATTAGCAGAAGCCAGGGCTATAGTAGGAAATTTATGTGCTAAATATCCCCTTTATGGTATATAAAGTTAATGGGCAATATTAGAACAAGACCATCATGGGATGAATACTTTCTGCAACTGGCGGAACTGGTGGCTAGCCGTTCAACGTGTCTAAGAAGACAGGTCGGAGCGGTTCTGGTAAGAAATGAGCGCATCATAGCTACTGGGTACAACGGTGCTCCCCGGGGATTAGAACATTGTCTGGATATTGGTTGTTTGAGAGAAGAACAAGGTATTCCTTCCGGTCAGCGCTATGAACTTTGCCGGGGGGTTCACGCTGAACAAAATGCCTTGATAAATGCTGCTTTTTATGGTGTATCGACTCGGGATACCGTGCTTTACTGTACAAATCAGCCTTGTATAATTTGTGCCCGGATGATAATTAATGCTGGTATAGAAAAGGTGGTTCACAGGGGGAATTTTCATGATGACTTGGCTCTCGAATTCTTAAATGAAGCAGGAATAATAGTAGTACTTATGGAAGATATTAAATAATAATTGCTTCTTGAAGGGAAAGAGTGAGATATATGCAAATGAAAACCCTATCCTTGCCAAGGCTTAATCAGCTTAATCCGACTCTGGAATCTACTGCTTTGAAGCTAATGGAAGAGGCTGGTGAATTGGCACAGTGTATTGGCAAATACCGGGGAATGAGCGGCGAAAGGATTAGCGTTGATAATGCTACTGCAGTAAGCCGGATAGCCTATGAATTACTGGATGTTGCTCAAACAGCAGTGACCATGATGTTTGTAATGGAAGAACAATTTGGGATTGATATCGACAGTTTGCTAAACGACCACCGGGCTAAATTAGAAAGAAAGGGATATTTATCCTTATAAAATATTTTATCGACAAAATAAAAAAATAATCGTAAAAAATAAGAGGAATTTGCTTAACTGTCACGAATAGAAATAACTTATGCTGTAAAAATTCAATTTTGTTAAACACCTTTTATTTTAGCGATCAGAAAGCAGAACTAAAGCAGATGCCTTGAAATTATATATAACTGCTGTGCAATTATTGTTTAAATTTTTGATTGTGAAAAAAGGGTTTTACTTCTTGGTGCCGAATATGGAAAAGGGAGTATTTCCAAGAAACAAAAAGGTGTGAATGAATGGCTGATAAAAAAAGCAAGACTTGGGTTAAAGGACTAAGTGATGCAATTAATTTGTCGACAACTGTAGCAGCGGCTGTTGCAATAGGGTATTTTGCCGGCAAGTGGCTGGATGGTAGATTTGATACTGATCCCTGGTTAACGGTAGCTGGTTTCATGCTTGGAGTTGCTACTGGTATCAAAGCCATGTGGGAAAAAACCAATCCTGTTAAAAAGTCGCCTAAAGACAAATTAAAGGATTCCTGATTTCGAATTCATCCGAACTTGTTGATAACAGGTTGGGATTAGAAGTTAAGTTTAGTTCAGTCCCCGACCAGAGGACTGGGAAAAACTGCAAGGAAATATATTGTAGGAAGGGGGGAAAAAGAGAAATGATATTTGGTATGTGGGATAGTACCCTTTTTCATCTGGGCTCAATTCCGGTTGATCATTTGATTGTTACGGAGTGGGTTCTTATTGCCTTTATTGGTTTAATAGCAATGTCTGCTACAAAGAATATGCAGATGGTACCACGGGGTTTACAAAATGGTTTTGAAGCTATGATTATTTGGACTTACGATTTTTTCACGCAGTTAATGGATGAAGAACATGTTGCCAAGAAATGGGCTCCATTGCTTACTACATTCTTCCTGTTTATCTTGGTCAGCAACTACAGCGGAATCATTCCTGGAGCAGCTCACATCGCAGGCTTCCAGCCTCCTACCAGTAACTGGAACGTAACCATGACCTTAGCTTTAATTACCTTCTTTTCGATTCATGTGGCAGGTTTCTCCGAACACGGTGGACATTATTTACATCACTTTGTGAGTCCGAGTTGGGCTATGTTACCATTGAATCTGGTCGAAGAGGTAGCACATCCGCTGTCTCTTACCGTCCGTCTATTTGGTAACATATTCGGTGAAGAAACAGTCGTTGCATATCTGCTTTTTATGGCGCCATTTTTGGTCCCATCGGCCATGATGGGTTTAGGTCTGTTACTGGGTGCTATCCAGGCAATAGTTTTCACTATCCTGTCAGCTAGCTATATAGCTGCAGCAGCCGGAGCGGGTCACTAGTAAACAAAAAATTTAAGCTCAATGATAAAACATTAGAGCACGAAAGGAGGGAAAAAGATGGGCGTAGCATTAGGTGCTGGTCTGGCTGTATCAATCGCCGGTATCGGTGGTGGTATAGGAATGGGTATTGC
>JAQUBU010000143.1 GCA_028686565.1 Syntrophomonadaceae bacterium | reverse complement strand
TTGGCGGTGGCTCTGTTTTTCTTCAGTATTAGCAATGCAGGGCGGCTCTATCAGTTCAGCGAATCAGGGGGATATGCACTTCTTGTGCTTGGACTGGCAGTTACAGGTATATTCCTCATCTTGTCATTGTCAGAAGTCACTATGTAATGATTAATAACCACAAACCTACGAAATGAATAAATATTAAATAATAATAATTATGTAAACCAAATACCCGGTTATGGATATACTAAAAATTAAACCCGATAAAAGAGAGGACAGAATAATATGCAGCTTGGGATAATAGGGATGCCTTTGGTGGGGAAAACCACCATTTATGAACTCCTTACAGACAGTAAGGAAAAGATTTCCAACAGCGGCAAAGCCAACATGGGAATGGCAAGGGTGCCGGATGTAAGGATTGACTATTTATCGGGACTTTTTAAGCCGAAGAAAACGACTTATGCTCAATTGGAAATATTGGACATACCAGGATTGGTTCCCGGAGCAGAAAAAGCTGCCAGTGTTTTTCTGGAAGCTGTTCGGCAGGCTGATGCTTTACTGCATGTGGTCCGCCTCTTTGATGATCCATCCATTCCTTCACTTAACGGTGAAATTGACCCATTAAAGGATATAGAAACTATTAACTATGAACTCTTGTTAGCAGATCTCGACTTAATTGAAAAACGTATAGAGAGAATTAACAAGAATAAGAAGAAGAACCTGATGCTTGGTGAATTAGCCCTGTTGGAAAGATTAAAAGAGGCTGTGGAGAATGAAAAGCCCTTATCTTCTGTAGAGATTGATAAAGAAGAGAGTGAGCTTCTGGTTAATTATCGTTTTCTAACTACCAAGCCATTGTTGATTGCCCTGAATGTATCAGAAGACGCTCTCATTAATAAGGATTATGAACAAAGAGCTGAACTTTTCAAATATTCTGAGGAATATCACCTTCCTATGTTAGAAGTATCCGCCAGCATAGAAAGGGAGATTGCTGAATTGGATGGAGAGGAAAAAAACATTTTCATGGCGGAAGCTGGAATTGAGGAAGCTGGGATAGTAAAGATCTGCCGCAGCATGTATCACCGCCTGGGTTTAATCTCATTTTTTACAGTCGGCGAAGATGAGGTAAAGGCCTGGACTATTGAGCAGGGTAGTGTTGCCCGTAAGGCAGCCGGGAAAATACATTCCGACATAGAAAGAGGCTTTATCCGGGCTGAAGTTGTGGAATACCAGCATTTAAAAGACCTGGGTAATATGGCCGCAGTTCGGGAAAAAGGTCTTTTTCGCCTTGAAGGTAAAGAATACCTGGTTAAAGATGGCGATATCGTTCATTTTAGGTTTAACGTTTAAAATAATTTAAGCAATTTTAAATTGTAATTAGACCTTAATTTGCCAGCATAAAGCTGGCATTTTTTTATCCTTGCTAAACCCTATTATGACACCGACTAAATTCATAAGACATATTATTAAGATAAAGTACTTCCAAAGGAGTTTCTAAATGCGTAATATTAACGATTATTCATGTACTATAGGCGTATTAACCAGCCCGGAAATGACGAATGGGGGTTATCCCAGAGGAAAAAAATCCAAGCTGTACAAGGAAATGCTGACCTATGCGGAAAAGAGAAATGTTTTGGTTTTCTTTTTTTATGCTGATAATGTGGACTGGAAGCATCAGCAGATAAAGGGCTACACCTCGGCCAAAAATAACAGATGGATTAATAAAGTTTACCCAATGCCGGATATTGTATATAACCGTATAAGATACCGCAGTATTGAAGGAAAGATGCAAATAAGGAACGTACTGCAAAAGTTTGAACAAAATCAGCATATTTATTTGTTCAACAGTCGCTTTTTGAACAAGTGGGAAATATATCAAGCTATGTGCCAATATCCTGCTGAACTGGAGACATTCCCTCCTACTGCATTGTTCAATAAGCAAAGCTTTAAGGAATTCCTCTGCAAATATCAGGAAGTCTACTTAAAACCAGTTAACGGTTCAGTCGGCAAAGGAATAATCAAAGTAATATCTGTATCAGATCACTATTTATATGCAGAAGCCCAACCAAAAAGAATTATCTGGAAAAAATATAGTTCATTTAAAAATCTTTATGAACAGCTTAAAAGATTAGATGTTATGGATAATCAATACTTGGTTCAGAAAGCTATCGATCTTGCTACTTATGATGGGAAAATATTCGACCTGCGCAGTCAAATGCAGAAAAATGGCCAGGGCGAATGGGTCCTGACCGGTATAGCAGTAAGAATTGCCGGCAAAGACAGAATTGTAACCCATATCCCCAACGGTGGTTGTGCTGCCTCATATGACCAGGTGATATCTCATATCTTTGGCAATTATCCGGAAAAGACTGAAGGTCTAAAATCGCAGTTAACTCGAATTGGCGCTCAAATACCACAAATTCTTGAGAGAGAATTAGGTATTAGATTAGCGGTTCTATCTATCGATATTGGGGTTGATGCAGAAGGCAAAATGTGGGTCATTGAAGTTAATTCCAAACCAGCGAGTTTTGATGAAGATGATATAAGGCAAAAGCATCTCAAATTCTTAATAGACTATTGTCTGTATATAACCCGCAATAAATGATGAGGAATGATAATAGTGAAATTAAACTTACTGTATTTGCCTAATGAAACCGGTGAGAAGCTTTTAGAATCTTCAAAAATAGAATGGGAAAAAGTATCCAGTAGCGAAGTTGAACTTCGGGGCTTAAAGTATTTGCTTATTGAGATTAATGATAAGAATAATGGATATGAGAGGACTGTAAATACACCTCAGGCAATAAGACTTTGCAGTGATGAAGAAGCAATATCAGGGATATTGGCCACTAACCGCATAGCTTATGGTAATAGCAATGAAGACAGCATTATAAGAAGGTATAATGTGCTTATTTGTGATAACAATATTATTTCCACTCAGGTTAAATATCCAGTGAAAAACAAAGAACAAACGAGATATATTAAGGAAACAGAAAATACCAAAGTAATTCAAATGGCCAGGAGAATATTCCAGCTATTAGGTTTGGATATGGGCATGATTAATATATCCCTGACGGCAAAAAGAAGATGGAGAGTAATCCAGGTAGACCCATCACCAAGTATTCGTGATAAAGATTTTGATTTAGTAATGAGAAGAATTAAAAATATCTATAATACGGAAGAGCACTTAAAAAATAATGAAATCAAAATGGGTGCAGATCCCGAATTTATGTTATTTAATAGTAAAAACAATAAAATGCTTTCAGCTTCGGACTATTTTCCCCGAGATGGACAGGTTGGATGTGACAATATTAGAATTCCCAACCGCCAGCAAAGGCCAATTGCTGAAATTAGACCAAAACCGGATGAATCTCCGCTTAAATTGGTTGAGAATATTAGGCAGTCCCTTATCTATGCCAGCAAGCTGGCACCTTATCAAAATGTGAGATGGCTTGCCGGCAGCCAACCAACAGGTGGTTATTCCATTGGCGGACATATTCATTTTAGCAGGATACACGCTAATTCATGGCTTTTGATTGCCCTCGATAACTATTTAGGGATACCAATATTTCTTATCGAGCAGCCGGCAACCGCCAGTAAACGTCGTAAAAAGTACGGATTTTTAGGTGATTACCGCAGCAAAGATCATGGTGGATTCGAATATCGAACACCTGGCAGTTGGCTGGTTTCCAAAGAGATAGCCACGGCTGTTCTCTGTTTAGCCAAAATTGTGGCAAGCAGTTATCCGTACCTAAACCAGAATCATCTTAATAATATAGAAGCTCAAAAAGCTTTTTATAACGGTAATCCGGATTATTTTCGAGAAATATTTCCCAAGCTATGGAAAGATATCGAAAAAACAGAAAGGTTTCCTGAATATGAAGAACAGCTAAACATCATTCCCTCTATGGTCAACAAAGGATTACACTGGGATGAAAAAATCGATATGCGTAAGACATGGAACATCACTATCACTAATCGCAGAAGAAGCTTAAACGATAATAGCGAAAATAGTGAAAAATCAGTTCGCCCAGCAACTGGTGCCGGCAACACGACAACTACTACGACAACCAGCAGCCGACGTATTCAAAGGAGTTCAACTGTTCCAGCAGCAGCTCCGAATCAAGGAGCGGGTGTTATTGTTCAGAATAATGCAAATAGAAGGAGGAGCAGTACCCGAGTTGGTTCGGTTACTGCTCCTCAACAAATCAGAAGGGCACATTCAATTCGATAACTCTATCTCATACCCAGTTCAGCCAAGAGCGTTCCAGAGGCTTTTAACTGATAATTAATACGGTTTGAAAGCAGTTGCCGGGAACAAGTCTCTAAGATAAAACTGTTTGTGTTCAGAAATTGGGCACTAGCTCGTGCCAGGCTGCCTTTGGTGGGATATGTAAGTAAATCAAATTTCTTATATGATGTACTTATGTTTTTGTTGAGATTTTTAATTATTTTCTGCGATACTTTCCTGGTAGCTGTGTCTGGATAATAAACAATGCTTTGTCCTACTGATGTTGATAAACGCGAGTAATTAATGCCCTCGTGCATGTCCATCAGCCAATCGACTTTATATTTTTTGACGCTGCGGTAAATTTCCTTTGCAAGAATATTATCTGCAGATTCGCTGCTGCTTTGTGGGAAACAGCGGTTTAGATCTTTTTCTCCACATAAAAATCTAACATCGGATTTAACTGCTCTGCGGTTGGCCTGAGGAAGGATCAACAGAGTGCCATTTTTAATTCTGTAATCCTTTAAAAGTGTAGCAGCTTTATAACCTGCAGTTTCATTGCCATGAACACCTCCCACAACCATAACTACGGGTCCCGGATTAGAACTCCGGATAATAAAAAGATCAGTAGCATATTTCGTCCCGGTGGCAATGGTTTCCTTTGAGAGAACTTGCAAAGAGGAAGTCCCGGCTAATGCAAAGTCTGCGAAAACGGTACTTATAGTAAATAGACTCAGTAGAATAACAATAGAAATATGTATTAGTGTCTTACCTACTTTCTCCAACAAATATCATTCCTTCCCTAAAAATTTTTAACTAGTAAAAAAGTAAGTAAGCCCTAAATTCTACAACTTTTTACATAAGTCCTGCAAAAATGACGTGGTAAATAGTGGCTATATATGTCAGATGCTAAAATCTTGCTTGATTAGTTTATGGCTAATCCCGATTATATCAATATCTGCTGCATAGTTATAAAAGGTATCATTAATAGAATTAGTAATTAATTCAACTTCTGCCACTTTTGAACCAACAGCCGTAAAACCAATAATAGAACGCTGCCAAAGATCGTGATACTCTACTTCACTTATTGAAATATTAAAACGTTTTCTAACCCTTGATATAATACCTTGTATAGTTTTACGCTTCTCTTTGAGACTTGCACAATGGGGAAGATAGATTTCTGCATACCCATAAACTACATACATTTTATTCGCCCCCTATCCTAATTTAACCATTTTACCAGGGAAGCAATTATAAAGGCAAATACGCTTAGAAGTTATATCTGTTAATGATAATAAAAAGCGGTAATAGATGTGCAGGGTATGGGGCCGAGATGACACTAAATATTTAAGCGTAAATAATTATAAGATATCACCGGAGAAATACCGCAAAAACCGTAAAGGCAGCTATTATTCCGTAATATTTACAATTTCTCATATTCCTATAATGAACATTATGTAAACTAGGATTTTTATAACGGGGGAACCCCTAGATTTCGGATTTTTAATACCTATACTCCCTGCTATTTATTTTATCTCACGGCAAATTGTTATAAATTATTTTCATTATTTATTGATTAGCTTCATTACTCTGGTAAATTTATATGCTATTTTTGCCATGAGCTTCAAAATGGCACTCAAAATCATTTTAAATGATTTTGAGTGTTTTACTATTGATAAATAATTTTATACGGTCAAATTAGCCTATAATCATGATCTATTATGTAAATGATGGAAATATAACCCAATGCATTATTGAAGGATTATATGGATACTGGCAAACTTAAATTATAAGAATAATGTCAGTTTAATTTGTTATCCTAACAGTGTTAATTCTCAAATTAATCCAGCCAAAATTTTCAAATTAAAAACAGCGTATTTCGAGTTATCATACCCAATTTCACAAATTAAATCAGCAGAAAGTGGTTTCAATCTCAAATTAAATCATCTCCCA
>JAQUBU010000142.1 GCA_028686565.1 Syntrophomonadaceae bacterium | reverse complement strand
CCAGGACATTATCAAGCTCAAAAATGAGCTTAGCCCTGAAACAATGCGGGTTGTATTCAAAGATAATGGCTTTATTAATGACGCTGCCAAAACCAATGTAAAAGAAAATTTTAGACAGGCCGGTATTGATGAGTTTGTAACGGTTTAAACGCAGTAATCAAATAGGAAAAGAAGAATTGATTTTTTGTTTGCAATGCTCAGAAAATAAAAGGACTGCGTATATTTTTGCCGAATAGACATGGTAATACATACCAATATAATCACATATAAGGAGTATAGGGAATGGCTGTAAAAAAGGAGTTTTCATTATTCGCAGAAGACCATTCAATGATGCCACATAGATTTGTTGCGTTTAAAAACAATCCCCGACAAGATGATTTGCGAGAAATAGCCGAGCAATGTATCGAAGCTTGGCGAATGAATATGGCCGTTTATACTTCCATTTCAGATACAGGATTTTCTACCGCTCAGATAAAGCCGCTATTAAATGAATTGGGGAAGAAACGTCTGCCCCCAACACCTGTGAATGACAAGAATATTACCAGGAATCCATATGTTACTGATATTACGGAGATCTTATCGCTTAGATTAATTCAAGATCAACATGTAGATGTAGTTTTTCCTTATCCCAGAGTTTTTCACAAGGAACTAAGGGGTAATCAACATAAAGGTATAGATCTTATTGGTTATATTAAAACCCCGGCTGGTCACATACTTTTAATAATGGAGGTTATGGCATCAATTGAGTCGCAGCATCCTGCCGGTACAGTTCGTGATCATCTTAAACAGATACTTGACAATACTCTTGACAGTAACGATCCTGTAAGACTTATAAATGAACTCGAATACATTCATGATGAAGCAGGAGACGAACACAAATATGTAATTAATGGCTTTTTAACAGCCTTATTAAATGGACAGTTTATAAATAAAGAAGATGTATGGGCAGTTCCGGTCTTGGTTCGACCGATTAATTTGTGGGATAAGAAAGATTGGCTTCCATTTATGAAAGCAACAAAAAAATTTGAAGATGCCAAAATACCTTCTACAGTATACTATTATGCTTTAGAATGTAACTGTACTTTCGACAAATTATTTGAATTGGTAAAAAATGCGGCGGTCTCTTGAGATTGTCCTAGGGGAGAATATTAATGCCAATATATATTCCGGAAGATATTGAAGAACAAATTAATATTCTGCGTGACGGAACAAACGATAAAGTTAATGCTGCCAAGGTTTATTATTTGCGTAAGCAATTTGCTAATGATTTTAGTTTTGAGGAACCAGTTATTTCAAACTTTAATGATCTTAAAACAGCAGCAACCGGATTAGAAACAGTTGGCTTTGATTTGATGTCTCGGTATTATAAAAGACCACAGGTATCTAAAAACTCTTGGGAGAATTTAATTTGGCCCGCATTTAGAATACGCAGAAGTTTGGTATTAGCAAAGCAAAATGATTTGGAAAATCTAGTTAATCAGGTTTTTGATGGATTGTCAGCAAATCGTCAACCTGAAATAAGGTATGAACTTCAAAGCTATAATTTAGATGGGCCCGGGGTTGAGGTGAACACAGTTGATTGGGATAAATATTTGTATTTGGAAATAATACGAGCCTTTCTTCTCCTTGTCCGCAAGAACAGTGGTTATAATGATTTGCTGAAAGCTTTGACGATTATTGATGGTTTACATAAAATACAGTTAAAAGTAGAAAAACAGTATTTATCAACAAATGACAATCAAAATGAATTGCAGCAAAAAGTAGTTATGATAATTGCACTATACAATCTGGCTAAAATTGTTGAACTAACCGGCCAATATTTATGTGGGGAGTTCGCCAAGAAGACATCGGGAACATTTTCTGCCAAAGGGATCAAAGGAGAAATTGATAGATATGTCCAAAATGCACGAGATACGTTAAGTGGAGGCTATGATCCCCAATTACGCATATTTGCAAACAGATTAGGCGAGGGCTGTAAAGCACTGGTTGAGTCTAGTATTTTTTCTGTTGTTATGCCATCACGAACGAAGAAGTTTCTACTTGACCTTTCCCAGGATGATAACCAACCCGTTATGGAGTTATGGTATTCGCAACGAGAAGCACTTAACCAAAGTTTATTAGATCCCACTAAGTCAGCTACTGTAATTAGTATGCCTACAAGTGCTGGCAAAACCCTGCTGGCTGAACTGGCTATATTAGAGGCATATCATAATGATCCTGATAGTCGTATTGTATATTTGGCTCCAACCAGAGCCCTGGTCTCCCAGGTTAATTTGACGTTGAAAAGACATTTGGGCAAGTATCTTAAAATAAGAATTGCAACACCTGTTTTTGATCTCGATCCTATAGAGGATGAAATGCTCAAGGAAAACTTTCATATATTGATAACCACGCCAGAGAAAATGGATCTCCTGGTGAAAGTGGATCATGAAGCAATTCGCAATTTATCACTGGTGGTGGTTGATGAGGCTCATAATATGAACGATAAGGGCAGAGGTGCCACGTTAGAGTTATTATTAGCTACACTTCGCAGAGAAAGACCGGTAACTCGATACCTTTTACTTACTCCTTTTGCTGAAAATGCAATGGACGTATCTTACTGGCTTGGAGAAGAAAAAGGAAATCCTATAGTAATTGATTGGAAGCCTAATGATCGTATTGTGGGTACAGTCAAACCTGGTAAAAAGCTTAGAAATAAACCTCTTCGGGGCATAATTTTTGAAACGCTTGAATCAGTACATTCTGATTATCCTGCTGGAGAGCCAATAGATTTGGGTTTGTATTCCATTAAAGAAAAAGACATCACAACTAAAGAGCAATTGGCTCTTAGATTAGCGTTAAGCTGGGAAAAAGCGCGAAATGGCGGAGTTTTACTGCTGGCGTCAAGTCGCCCAAAAGCAGAGAAACGTGCTCAATGGCTGACATTTCAATTACCCGAACGACCTTTATCAAAATCTGTAGATATAGTATGTCGATATCTTGAAGCAGAAATGGGTCAGGGAATTCCATTGATTGAAATGCTAAAAAAGGGAGTTGCTTACCATCATGCCGGACTTTCACCTGAAGCACGTTATTTTATTGAGAGATTAGTTGAAGACCGTGAAATAAAAATCCTTTGCGCAACTACAACTCTAGCGCAAGGTGTTAATTTTCCACTATCAGTTGCTATTATTGAAGATCATTTCCGAAGAATACGCAAATACGGTGGCAACTGGATAGTAGAAGAACTTGAACCCTGGGAATTTTGGAATATAGCCGGACGAGTAGGCCGAACGTTTGAAGATTCTTTGGGGATTGTTACCTTTGTAAATACTAACAATGAGCAAAAGAGCAAAATACAGGATTATTTAAATAATGATAATTTCGAAATATCAAGTGCTTTAATGGGGTTATTGACCGGGCTCAAAGGCCAAACCAATATTTCATTTAATTCATATTTGTTGAATGAAGTAAAATCTGCATCCGCATTCCTTCAATACATTGTTCATGCACTTGCTAGTACGAGTTTAAATAAGGTTAGGAACGATGTGGAAGGAATACTTAGAGCTAGTTTTGTATATGAACAAGCTCGCTCAGAAGATCCAAAATTAGCCGAAGATTTAATTAGAATTACCAGGATATATTTAGATCAACTTGAGGCAAGTAAAGGCAACGCACTGCAAGGATTTGCCAAGCTGGCTGATGGAACTGGGTTCAGCAGTCCTTCGGTTGACATTATCATGCGAAATTGGAAATATGAAGATAAATATCGAGAAACAGATTGGAATCCGGATACCCTCTTTTCCGAAACAGGGGTAAGTGATACGCTTGTTAGCGCAATTGTGACTATGAGCGAAATACCTGAGATACGTCTGGGCTCTGAAGACCAAGGATCTTTTGATCCTGAACGTATTGCGCGAATTACTTCACGTTGGGTTAATGGTACACCACTATATGAAATTGCACACGATGAATACGGCGGTGATGTTGTTAAGTGCATTCAGCATATCTATAGTAAAATATCGAATCTAATTCCGTGGGGGATCAGAGGGATACAAAAAGTTTCATTAGCTGGCGATGAAAGTGTAGATTGGGAAACAGCCGATCTTATACCTGCAATGATTTACCATGGTGTTCGTTCGAAAGAGGCCATAGCTCTGAGAATGCTAAATGTACCGCGTTTAGCTGCTGAGGGATTAGCAAAACAATGGCAAAGTGAAGATGGTGTATCTGTTAGAAACGCATCAGATTGGCTAAATGGGTTAGATGATAGTCATTGGGGCAAGGCACTGCGTAAAAAGTCACCAATAAAAGGTAGCGAATGCAAATTGTTGTGGGAAATACTTGAAGGAAAGAAGAACTGGGCAACCATAAATGAATAGATCATGAAAACGGAAGAGGAAAATGCGTAAAACAGATGTTGCAGATGGAATGGGTGATTTAATAATGAAACTTAAATTCGATAAGGATTTGGTATATCAAAATCAAGCCGTGGCTGCTGTGGTGGATCTGTTTAAAGGTCAAACGCCGATGCAGTCAAATTTTACAGTCACAGCCTGGGGTATACAAATAGGTATGTATGATACCGCCAATGGAATTGGCAACCGTTTGGAGATTGATGAGGAAGACATCCTCACTAACCTCAACGCGGTACAGCTCAGAAACGGTATCGCCCAGACAAAATATTTGAGGCCAGGTCAATACGACTTTGATGTTGAAATGGAAACGGGTACCGGCAAGACCTATGTGTATTTGCGCACGATTCTTGAACTTCACAAAAACTATGGCTTTTCCAAGTTTATTATTGTTGTGCCGTCTATCGCAATAAAAGAGGGCGTTTATAAGTCCCTGCAAATCACCCGGGAACATTTCAAAGGGCTGTATGATAACAGTATTTACGAGTTTTTTATCTATAGCAGCGATATGCTGGAACAGGTGCGGAATTTTGCCGTCAGTGATAACGTTGAGATTATGGTGATCAATATAGACGCTTTCCGCAGAAGCTTTGAGGATACCGAGAAAGAGAGCAAGGCCAATATCATTCATCGTCCCAATGATAAATTGAATGGGATGAAGCCTATAGAGTTGATCAGGGAAACACACCCATTCGTCATCATCGATGAACCCCAGTCAGTGGATACTACACCGAAATCAAAGGAAGCGATCAAATCGCTCAACCCCCTGTGTACCCTGCGTTATTCCGCTACGCATGTGGACAAGCACAATCTGGTTTTCAAGCTTGATTCGGTCGATGCCTACGAACTAGGCCTGGTGAAGCAGATAGAGGTCGCTGCCTTCGAATCCAGGGATTATCATAACAAAGCCTATATGAAACTGATATCAGTGGACAATAAGAAGTCTCCGATCACCGCCAAGCTTGAAATAGATATACATAAGAAGGGGAAAGTGGAGCGTAAAACGATCAGTGTAAGGCGCGGCGATGATTTAGGTGATAAATCTGGAGGACGTGAGCTTTACGAAGGTTACATTATCAATGAGATATATTGCGAGACTGGCAATGAATATGTTGATTTTACCAGCAATTCTGATGTGTTGCGCATAGGTGCGCCTGTAGGTGATATAGATAACCTAACCATCAAGCGCTTGCAGATCAGAAAGACGATTGAGGAGCATCTGGATAAGGAGCTAAGACTTAACCGAATTGGTGTGAAAGTCCTTAGCTTGTTTTTTGTGGACCGGGTGGCTAATTACCGCTATTACGATGCGGATGGAAGCCCGCAAAAGGGCAAATATGCATTGATGTTTGAGGAAGAGTATAAGAACCTCATCACCAAACCGAAGTATAATACGCTTTTTAAAAAAATCGATGTTGATACTGCGCCAGACGGTGTTCATAATGGCTACTTTTCGCAGGATAAAAAGGGCACGCTAAAGGATACCAGCGGAAATACTGCCGCTGATGATGATGCCTACAGTCTGATCATGCGTGACAAGGAAAGGCTTTTGAGTTTTGACAGCAAGCTGCGGTTTATCTTCTCCCATTCAGCTTTACGGGAAGGTTGGGATAATCCCAACGTTTTTCAAATATGCACGCTTAATGAAAGCAAATCAGAGGTAAAAAAGCGACAGGAAATCGGGCGGGGACTCCGCCTTTGCGTCAACCAGGATGGTGAACGCTTGCATGGCTTTGATGTGAATACCCTTACTGTTATGGCCAACGAAA
>JAQUBU010000141.1 GCA_028686565.1 Syntrophomonadaceae bacterium | reverse complement strand
CTTAAGCTGCCCTGATGCAAACTCTTCAAGTCTCTTCGGTCAACTCTGATACCCATCATGCCTATAATGGAATAATCACCAATAGCAGGCAATCCCTTGGAAAGTGCCTTGCCCGGAAGCAAAGAAACTTCCCTTATTTTTATTATTCCTAACTCTTCGTTATTGCCGGAAGATGCATCAATAGCTATAGCCACCCGGTTTTTAAACTGTTTTTTAATAGCGGCTATTTCCTGGCTGAGATTTTTGGCATGTAATGGTTTATCAAGGGTGCCAAATACCAGCATATCAGAATTTTTCTCTTTGATCATGGTTCCGGCCAGCGGTCCAAAACAATCAAGTATATGGCGATCAGAGCCTATGCAAAGAAAAACCGGGGCTTCCTGCCTATCAGCAAAAATCTCATTAATACCTGCTGTTAAAGCAGTTTTACAATCTGAATCAGAATAATGCTTTTGCACTATAATCATTTATTCCACCTCAAGAACCTTGCCCAGTTCCCTGATTAATCGCTGGTTCTCTTCACTGGTTCCTACCGTAATCCTAATGTATGTTTTATAGCCGTAACTGGCACAATTACGAACAATTATCCCCTGTTGCAGCAGTTCTTGAAAAACTTTGTCACTGGGTTTACCGCAGTCCAGGAGTATAAAGTTGGCTTCAGTTCTTATATAATTAAGACCCATACGCTCAAATTCAGTATAGAGGTATTTTTTCCCGGATGAATTTATGGAGCGGCTGCGAGCTACATGTTCCTGATCATCTAAGGCGGCCAAGGCTGCTGCTTGAGCAGCGGAATTCATATTAAACGGATAAGTAGCCATCTTCATGGCACCTGCTATTCCTGGGCTAGTCAGGCCATATCCTATCCGCAAACCTGCCAAACCGAATATTTTGGAAAAGGTATGCAATATTATTACATTGCGTCCCTGCTGCAGGTACCTGGTTCCACTGCAAAAGTCAGGACTTTCCACATATTCGCTATAGGCTTCATCAAAGACCACCAGTATATCTTCCGGCACTGACTGCATAAATATGTCCAATTCACTTTCACTTACAATAGTTCCGGTTGGGTTATTGGGATTACAGATAACGATCATTTTGGTGTTGTTAGTAATAGCTTGCAATATGGCCGGCAGGTCATGCTTGTATTCCTTAAGAGAAACAGTTACGCAATTTGCTCCCATTACCATGGCAGTAAACTCATATTCTACAAAAGTTGGATCAGCATAAATAACTTCGTCACCAGGACTGAGAAAGGAAAGCCCCAAAATCATTAATACTTCATCAGAGCCATTTCCCAGTACAATGCTCTGGGCATCAATTCCGGTAAAGGAGGCCAGCCTTGCCTTCAGGTAATAGGAATTCGCATCAGGATAGAGATGAATATCCTTTATGGATTGTTCCATAGCCTGCATAGCCATTGGTGAAGGTCCCAAGGGGTTTTCATTGGAGGCCAGTTTGATTATATCATTTAAGCCGAGTTCCCTTTTCACTTCATCTATAGGCTTACCCGGCACATAAGGCTTAAGGGAAAATATGGCCTGTCGGGCTCTTTTATTTACAAAGTCATCCATAAGACATCTCCTATCATCGGAATAATTATGATTTGGTTCTCATGTCAATAACTCTTTTGGCCTTGCCCGCACTGCGTTCAATACTATGGGCTTCAACCAGCCTGACTTTAGGGTTCAAGGATAGAGTTTTGAAAAGCTGATGCTTGAGCTTTTGTTCAATAGCTTCCAACACCGCATAATTATCAATAAATATATCTTCGTTAATTTCTACCCGGACTTCGATATCCTCAAGGAATCCCTTATTATAGCGAATAATTTCATAATGCGGGGCCAATCCTTCCACATTTACAATAACGCTTTCTATCTGGGAAGGAAATACATTGACTCCCCTTATAACCATCATGTCATCAGTTCGCCCGGTTATTTTGCTCAACCTGGCTGTGGTCCGCCCACAGTCACAGGGTGTATAATCTATGGAACTAACATCCTTGGTGCGGTATCTTACGACCGGAACCGCTTCCCGGCAGAGACTGGTGATTACTACTTCCCCTTTTTCGCCCGGCTTTGCTGGCTGCAGGGTTTCCGGGTTAAGTATTTCAGTAATGTATTGATCTTCGGCAATGTGCTGCCCGCAAATAAGATGGCATTCGCCTGAAAAACCAGGACCCCCGGCTTCACTCAAGCCATAATTGTCAGTAGCCAGCATTCCCCAGCGATTTTCTATTTCCTTGCGGTATTCTTCGGAAAAAGCTTCACCGCCAAATAGACCGAATTTCACTTTTAAATCCTTTTTGGGATCGATTCCTTGCTCAAGGGCTATTTCTCCCAGATGAAGGGCATAGGTTGGTGTGCTTACCAATACCGTGGTTCCGAAATCCTTCATCAACATTAACTGCTTTTCGGAATTACCGCCGGATATGGGTATTACTGTTGCTCCCACTCTTTCCATGCCATATTGCAATCCATGGGCACCAGTAAAAAGGCCATAGCCAAAAGCAATCTGGGTAACATCTGCCGATGTTACTCCGGTCATGCTGATCATGCGGGCTACCAGTTCAGTCCAGTTTCCCATATCGCTCTGGGTACATCCTACTACGGTTAATTTACCTGTGGTGCCTGAAGAGGCATGTAATCTAACCACCTTGTCCATAGGTACCGCAAACATTCCAAAGGGGTAATTATCGCGGAAATCTTCTTTTACAGTTAAAGGCAATTTTGACAGATCAGAAATGCTTTTTAGATCGCCAGGCTTAAAACCTATATCATCAAATTTCTTTTTATATACCGCTGACCTCTCATAGGCGTATTTTAAAGCTCCTTTTAATCTTCTTAACTGCAGTACTTCCATCTCTTCACGGGGCATACATTCCATTTCCTTATTCCAAATGGGCATCTGCTTTCCCTCCGTCCTACATTATACTACTCCTGCAATAGAATCCATGAAAAAAGGCCTCCTTCAGCCTTTTGATTTATGTACCGAGCTTATAAAGCATCACAAACCATTACAGCCTAAAAGAACCCCATATTATTAATTCACTATTATATTGTAACCAACCATTCTTAGTATGTCACTAGCTACTTTTTTGCAGGAGTTCTCTGACCAATTCCAGATTAAAAGCCAGTGCTTCTTGATCATCCATATCCATAGCCAATAAAGTAGCCTTGATAATCTGGTCATCAGAGGAACCAGTATTTTTATCAAGCCATTGCAATAATAATGTAAATAAATCAGCCGGAATTTGCTTGTTTTTAAGCATTTCCAGTATATTCCACAGAAAGTCTCTTTCTTGCTCGTTTAATCGCTTTTGGTTATACATACTCCAAATCAGGCTTTCTGTTTCCGTATAGATTTTTTTAATATCGAAGCTTTCCAGGTCGCCCATTAAGATCCAACCCTTTCCGCATCCTTCATAATCTGCCGCTGCAAGTCAAAGTTTATGGGAATCCGCACTCCGCTTTGGCCGTCTCTATTCTTCTCGATCTGAATATAATAATTGGGATTAATATATTTTTTTAATTGTTCGCTTTCTTCTATTTCTTCGCGTGGTATGGGAGTTAGCTTTATCATCAGATCACATTCATTTTTCATTCGCTTGGCCCCCTGCAAACTGCCATCCGGATTTAGCTGCACCAAACACATGACAACCATCTTTAAATTTTGGGCCAGCATTTTTTGGGTCTTGACTATTTGCTCAAGTATTTGCCACTCCTGCAGTTTGGGGTCGATTTTATCCATTCTGCCTACATAGTCGACTATCATCATATCAATATTTTTTTGTACCTTAAACTTGCGGGCAATGGATATAGTCTTCTCCGGAGTCAGATTGGGGCACGGGTATGAATAAAAGCCGCTGTTTCTAAGCCGCGAATAACCATTCAGTATGATGGATAATTCGCTTTCATTAATGTCTCCGCGGCGTAAGCGATCATGTTCAATTTCAGACAATATTGAGCCCCAGCGCAAAGCAATCTGTTCCCGGCTCATTTCCGTATTGAGATATAGTACATTTTTACCGTTATTTACAGCCACAGCTTTTGCAGTGTGCAAAGCAAATGAAGTCTTGCCGTGCCCGGTCTGGGCACCGAGAATTACCAAATCGCCCGCTTTATAACCCAGGGTAATATGGTTGAGGTTATCAAAACCAGTAGGCAGTCCGTCAAGGGGAAGAACCCCTTTATGTTTTTCTTTGATATCTTTGAAACGAAGAAACCGGCGTTCAACCTCATCATAACCAAGGCTAGCCAAATCTGCCGGGGTATCAACCCGGTCATCAATTTCCAGAGCGGTTAGATTGGTTAACTCCTCTTCGGCTGACATAAGTACTTGTTCAACATCATTTTCATGACCCTGACACAAAGAATAGTAATTCTTCTTTAAAAAGGTTTCAAACTTCCGCAAACGAGATTTATCTTTTACTTTCTTTATCCAATAACGAATATTTTCATCATCAATGTACTGTTCTACGATATATTTTAGTTCTTCTACATCCTGATGAGTATTAAACAATCCTAAATTATGACCCTCTTTAAGCAATTCGACATAAGTTGGTTTTGTTTCTCTTTCAAAAAGGCTGGCGGACAGACTGAAAATACCGGCATGACGGGGAGAGTAGAAATCACTATCTAACAAGCTGCTGTAAGCTTCTATACATGCTTCTTCCGAATGTAATATCGAAGATAAAACCCGCCGTTCACTATCCAAATCAAAAAGATAGTCATCAGGCACTTTTTCCGTAAGCTTCAAGTTCAATTAATTCACCATCCCCAAAATTTAAAACGGGGTTGTTACCCCGTTAATAATTATACCTTACTTTTTAATTCTTCTATACTTGAAGGTGGTACATAAATTTCATATTCAACATTTAGGGCCTTGCGATTGTCATTTTTGTTAATTGTTGCAGCAATCTTTTCGTTTCGATTCCTGGTTTTAAACTTGCTTATCTCATTATCGGCTTCGCTTACCTGGCGAATTTCTTTGCTCATCCAGTTATTAAGCACGCTGTCTATGTACTCCAGACCTCCGTTTTTGGTACGCTGGCACATTATTTCTCCCGCTTTCATTATCATCTGATGAGAAAAGCGCCAATCGTAACGCCATTTATAATAGACTTTTTTCCTGGCTTCAGCAGCCATATCTATCCCTGTAAAGCTGCCAAATTCAGCAATATCCGGATCAAATTTGTTAACACGCAAAGCTTTGTTTTTTTCCACATCTACATAATTGGTAAAATAACTCTCCAAGCCCTCAACTGTGTTAATTGAATATTCTTTGATATCTCGTGCTATTCTGGTAATATCACGAGGATTATAGATACTGCGTTCAAAGCATAATTCCAACATACATAACAATATTTCCGGTGTTAAGCTCATTTCTTCCAGCCATTTGTTCAGTTCACCAGCCATCTTGACACTCATAAGATTGCCGGTTTTTTTGGAAATAAAGTCGGCAACTTTTTTGTAATTCCCGTTTTTATTATTTATTACATCAAGACTAACTCGTCCGCCCTTCTCCTCTTGCAGCTCCAGTTCCAGCTGCTCTATTTTATGGCGGTATTCTTCTAATAAAGAAACTTCATTGTTTATTTGGCTTTCAGCAAATTTTTGGTCGGTCTTTTGACCGGTGGATAGCTGTGGATGATCTCTGATAATCAGGTTTTCGAGTTTATCAATCAACGGCTCCAGGAAAACATACCTGTCTACAAAGTTTTTTCGATTTTCTTGCACACTTATGATTTCCAGTTTCTCAAGCCGGTTAAGTTTACGGCTTAATTTGGCCTTGCTGAGACAAGGACAATCCTGGAGTAGTTGTCCAATTCTAATTCCTGATTGGTAAAGTGGTTTTGATTTTTCAAAACTGTAGAATACGGCTGCTAACATGCCTAGATCGTCAATCTCAAGATCCATTTCTTTGGCATAATAAAACAGAACAGCTGGGAAATTAACATAACCCCAGCGAAATATTTCCAAACCAGCAGATTTTGGATGCATAAATTTTTCAACCTCCATAAGAGAAGTAAAAAAATTATAACACCTATACGAATTTTTCAACAACTTTGGATTAGTGAGTGTGAACCCTAAAAGGCTTAAATTACTGCCATAATTTGAAGAGCATAGTATATTCAGGAACAAAATAGAACTTGACTCTTAGCAAATGATAATATAG
>JAQUBU010000140.1 GCA_028686565.1 Syntrophomonadaceae bacterium | reverse complement strand
CTTTCGAGTAGTCTTTCAAGTTTTTTTTTGCTATTTAAGTCGAATTTTATAGAGTGACGATAATACGTGAAATTAAAGAGAAGGATTGTGCTACAATTAAGAAAATTTTGGAGAGTGCAGGATGCGGAAGCTGATCCTATCCGCTGGCGGACTGCCAAAGCCGAGGAGCTTTTTGCTTTGCTGATCCATTATCAGGGTAAATCCGTAGCCAAAGAAATAATTATAGATACTTTATGGCCGGAAATCGAATACTCACGCTCCTGCAATAATTTTTATGTGACCGCAACATATCTGCGCAAAGCCCTGGCTGAAAAAGGTTTTACAAACATTCTACGCCGCGAACGGGATAATTATCTCCTCGATACTAAACAACTTGAATGTGATATTCTAGCTTTTTTGACAGCTGATAATGCCAATAGCCAGGATGAAACAAATATTACTGCTATCGAGCATGCTCTATCGTTATACAAATCGGCTTATTTTGTTGACAAGCCATACGAATGGGCTTTTCAATCCAGAACCTGGTTTGAGTATGAATTTATCCGGCTGCAATATCAACTGGCAAAAACATACATAAGGAATGGCCAAACTCAAAAAGCGGCAGCCGCTTTAACTCGGTTAATTGAACAAAATCCTTTAGAGGAGGAGGCAGTTGCAATGCTGATAAGCTCAAAGCTGCAAGCTGGCGATACTGCTTCGGCACATAGAATATACCGTAAATATGAAGTGAATCTTCGCAACGAACTAGATATTAAACCTTCACCATACCTGCAGGATCTGTTTAGTCTAACCTAAGAAAGCCCTATTCGATGTCCTTTAACAATAAGCTGCCCCATAATTATCACGGGTAATAACCCGCCACGATAAACGAAAAGCGTCAGACCGTTTTTCATTTACGTAATCAATTACGAGGGAAGATTGCCACGCTGCGCTCGCAATGACAGGTTGGCGCTGCGCTCGCAATGACAAGCACACTAGTTTCATAGCAATGACAGGTACGCTATTTCATAACAATGACAAGTACACTAGTTTCATAGCAATGCAAACGGAGAATTTCACTCTTGTTGCTTTTCGGGGCAGCTTGTTAAGTTCTGGTTAAGTCCTGCCTGCTATTATTAGCATGCGAGGTGTCCTGTTTTGAAAAGGGTATTATTAGTGGATTATGAAAAGAATAATCTGGTCCGGCTGAGCAATCTGTTTAGAGATAAGTACAAAATAGATCCTTCCATATTTACAGGCAGATTATCTTCGCTTTATGAATTTATACTGCATGATGAAGATGGGGTAATTTTTATCAGAATCGATAATGCAAGTGTTAACGGCCTGGAAATCAGCAGGAAAGCTGGAATTTGGTATCCAAGGATTCAAGTGGTATGGATGAGTGATAGTGAAAGCAATGCCCTGGATGCTTTTGCACAGGGCATTGACTCTTATCTTGTGCTGCCGGCAAACTGGGAAAAGCTTCAGCAGATAGTGCAAAGTCTGCAATACAAGAAAAAACGCTATGACAGGCGGCAATATGTATAACCATATACTTTAGAATTTAACGTGTTGATCATAAGATAAAAGTTATGGGGGTTGGAGAATTGCGTATTTATATTTTGGATAACCGGCTGGATGGTGGAAGATTGAAAGAACACCTGGAACAAATATACGGATGCAACGAGGAAAGTGATATCAGACTCTTCACTTATCCCGGAGATTTTTTATGGGTATTTAAAAATTTCCGTCCTGAAATGGTATTTATCCGAGTTGGCTGCATTGGCTTGAATGGATTAATGATAGCCAAACAGCTATGGGAGATAGATCAGAACGTCAAAGTAGTATTGGTTTCCAATCATCGTGACTACGCTATTTACGCCTACGATGTGCATGCTGCCGATTTCTTGTTGGAACCGCTTACATCGGACCGTCTGCGGGAAACATTATGCATGGTATAGTATAATACTCTATTCCAGTATCTTCTTTAACTCTTCTCGTTTAAGCGATGTCTTTCCAGAATAAAGTAAATCGACAAATATATTTATCAATTCCTTGATGTCAAACTCCTCCGCAGGAGTTTGACATTCTTCTTCAAGTTCACAAATACAAAAATGGTTTTCTTCAATTATACTTACATATTCGCATTTCTGACATTCAATCCCCAATAATGGTATCTGGTGTAAGGGACAGAATATAAAGTTTCCTATTGTAATTAACTTTTCCATTAAATCACCTCTTGTGTCTGGAGGTTTTAGCCTATATATTTTCCGCCTGCATAATTCCTCCGGTTATCTCGCCGTCTTCCCAAATAGCATTCATAATGACTTTAGCCGGAAGTTCAGCGCCATCCTGGCAGGCAAATGCAATAATCAGTTCTCTATACTCTCCGGCCGGGAAATTATCTTTTATCGCAGCAGAAAATACACCCTGATATTCATCAACAAGTATTTCAGCAATATTTTTTATCATAAGTTCATCTTTTGTATAACCTAACGCTTCTGCAAATTTAGCACTTATAAAAGTAATGGTACCCTGTGTGTCATAACTGCAGCAAAAACAATCCAGCTTGCTGAGCAGAGCCTTAAGATGTCCAATTTGTTTGTGCTTCTTTTTTTGCTCTTGCTCAATTTTGTATCGTTGGGTAATATCACGCAGGGATTCGATTGCTCCCATCAATTTCCCTTCTTTGTCATACCAAGGCATTGCCTGTCCCCAGAGATAATGCCCTGAACCCCGCAAATGAGGTGTGTCAAATTCACTAATAACTGTAAAATTATCTTTTTCAATCACTGAATAATATTTTTTCACCTCATCCGGCCGCAACACTAAATCAACCATAATTGGCCTTCGACTGTTATAAAAAGCCAGCGCATATTCGTAGTTGCCTTTGCCCAAAATATCACCAGCTTTTATTCCTGTCAGCCTCTCCATTGCCTGATTCCAAACCACGACCCTTCCTTCCAGGTCAATTGCCATGGTAGCATCAGGCAGGAAATCAATAAAGGAAGTCATTTTTTGTTCCAAATGCTTTAATTTTTTTTCTTCTATTTTACGTTCGCTTATATCACGGGCTATACCTTGGATAGCAAATATCTTGCCTACCTTGTATATAGGCCATATAATAACCTCCAAAGACACATAGTTATCAAACTTGGTAACTATCTCGATTTCGTAAGTTATTGTTTCATTTCGGCTCATTTTTCGATAACTCATATTGCGCATTAATTTTGTATAATCGCTGCTGGCTAATTGAGCTATATTCATCTTCAATAAATCTTCTGACCAATAACCGGTTACACGTTCAGCTGCCTGGTTAACAGAAATGAAATTCCCCATAAGGTCATGGACAAAAATAAAGTCACCGGCTTTTTCAAAAAGCTGTTCATAGCGCTCCTGACTGTCGCGCAAGGCCTTTTCTGCATATTTGTTCCGGGTAATCTCCCGTATTATAGCGACTAAACGAACAGTATCCCCAAAAAGCATACGCTTCGATCTAATTTCCACCCACAATACCCGGCCTGATTTGTCCCGGAATTTCATTTCCATATGCTGAGTTCTTATTTCACTGGACTTTTTAAACCAAAGCAAGAGATTTTCCTTCAAGTGCGGCGGCTCCCCTGCAGTTAAATCACCTATATTAAACTTCAGCATCTCTTCCCGGCGGTAACCAAACATTTCACAGGCCGTTTTATTTACATCAACAATTAAATTACTCTGCACATCATGAACTATAATAGCATCAAATGACTCGTCGTAAATAACTCTCTGGTTGGCTTTAAAAGACTTAACTGCCGCCTCCGAGTATTTAGCGGCACTGATATCATCGGCTATACAAATAATTCCTACCGGTGTAGGGTATATTCTTTCCATATAAAAGCTGCTGCCGGTTTTTTGCTCAATCACTTTAGGTTTGCCAGTTTCCAATACTTCCATATATGCCAGATAAGCCGGGGTGTCTATACCTTCAGGAAATAATTCAATGAGATTCTGCCCTTCCAGTTCAGCTCGCTTTTTGCCAGCTAATTGAGCATAGGCTTCATTGCAATACATAACATGCAGATCTTTTTGGAATGCAACTACTGGAGCTTCAATGCTGTCCAGCAAAGTTTTATATCGCACTTTTTCCTTTGCTACCATATTTACCCCCTCTTTCTTTCAAGCAATATTAACTTAATGCATTTTCTATAAGTAGATTTAACATTCCTTAAAGAAAACAACACTCGCTGCGTTCTTTAAGGTTTAATACCCCCATAATAGCAGGGAGGGCAGCAACCGTGATTTTGCCAAAGCATATCATTTGTCCAAAACAGTTAATACAGCCTTAAACCTCTGCTGTCCAATCAAATTCATCTTTGCTTTCACCGTTTTGAATACCGGTAATAGCATTATATATCTTGGCCGACCATTCACCAGTCTTACCATCATTAATGGAGATTATATTCCCATCCCAGTTGAGCTCTCCAACAGGTGAAATAACTGCCGCGGTCCCAGTTCCGAATGCCTCTTCCAGTTGTCCCTTGGCCTGGGCTTCATACAATTCCTCTACACTGATTTTTCTCTCGGTAACTTTCAAGCCCCAGCTATTTAACAAGGTAATGGTAGAATCCCTGGTTATTCCTGCCAGGATGCTGCCTTCCAATGAGGGAGTTACAATTTCCCCGTTTATTTTAAAGAATACATTCATAGTACCAACTTCTTCAATGTACTTCTTCTCCACCCCATCCAGCCATAAAACCTGGGTATATCCTTTAATTTTCGCTTCTTCCTGAGCTTTCAGACTAGCTGCATAATTAGCCGGGGTTTTGGTAAATCCAAGGCCACCTTTGACAGCCCGCGTGTATTCTTTTTCAACAAAAATCTTGACGGGATTTATTCCCTCCGGATAATAGGCACCAACTGGAGATAAAATAATAATAAACTTATAGGTATGGGCAGGTCTTACTCCCAGATAAGGATCGGTAGCAATAACGAAAGGTCTTATATATAGTGAAGTATTTTCTGCTTCGGGTATCCAATCCTGGTCCATCTTTACTATTGCTTTAATGGCTTCGACTGCAAATTGAGGGTCAAGCTGAGGAATACAAAGGCGCTCATTGGATATGTTCATTCGTTCCATATTTTTATAGGGTCTAAATAACAGTATTTTCCCATCTCGCGTCTTGTATGCTTTTAAACCTTCAAATGTAGCTTGTCCATAATGTAATATCATAGTGGCTGGATCCAGTTCGATAGGAGAATAAGGAATTATACGAGGATCATGCCAGCCCCTTCCTTCTGTGTAATCCATTATAAACATATGGTCAGTATAGAATTGTCCAAACCCGAGTGCATTCTGGTCTGGCTTTGCCTTTGGATTTTTGGTTTTTTCAATGCTGATTTCGTAAGACATACAGTCAACTCCTTATTTAATTATTATCTACTATAGAAATGTTTTTAGAAACTATTATTAAATTATATTATAAAAAACTGAGTCTACATAAAGTTATTTTGTATTTTATTTGAAATTCCTGCTTTAAACTAAGACGAATTGATTGTATTCATGAATTTATTGTTCATTTATCCAGATATAATGTAGTAAAATAATTATTTTCCCACCTATGGAACTGGCACTATTTAAATTCCCAATAATTATACCCAGCAACTGCTAACCAAAACCCATTCCTATAAAACCAATACTATTGAAAATATTGTTAAAAGCTTGTATCCTCTATAATAAGACATAATGTTACACAATAAACTATTTTTCTGCTAAAAAATCTAAAGTCTGATGGTTTCGCGAGGTAAAACTATGATAAATACAAGGCAATCAAATGAACAGCTTATAAAACAAATTACAATATTGCAAAATGAGAATAAAAAATTAAATGAGATGCTGATTAATTATCAGGAATCTGCAGAAGCTTTAAAAATAAGTGAAGCTAGATATCGTGCAGTGGTTGAGGGTCAAACCGAATTGATTTGCCGTTTCTTACCTGATTCAACACTCACTTTTGTGAACCAGGCCTATTGCCGTTATTTCGGATTAAAAGAAGATGAGCTGCTGGGCAATACTTTCCTTTCTTTTATTCCTGAAGAAGACCGCACAATAAGTATTAATAAGTATTCTGCCTTGACCCGGGAAAACCCTTTTATTCAATATGAACATAGGGTTTATGGAACTTGCGGTGAGATAGCCTGGCAAGAGTGGACTGACCGGGGCATTTTTGATGATGCCGGAAAATTGATAGAAATCCAGTCTGTAGGACGGGATAT
>JAQUBU010000139.1 GCA_028686565.1 Syntrophomonadaceae bacterium | reverse complement strand
CCAGGATGTCTATGATACTCAGGGCAACAAGTATCCAGTATATTTTCGCTTCTTTAAATACGGAATTGAACTGGGACCACCCACGGTTTCCAACTGGGGCTGTGACGTATCCCTGGACCCCCGTTTCGAAGAAGCTCCGGGCTACAGTTCAACGGTACCCAACGGCTACGCCGCTATAGATATGAGCCTTGGCGGCCCTAATAGCGACCTCCAAATGGGTGACCAGCAAATTCGGCGCCTATATAACATACAGTTTGATACCCTGGGGAATATGACGGGAGACGAGCCATTTGAATTGACCCTTGGGAATCTTCCCATTACTGATGGGATTGGAACTCCTGCGGGGACCAATACCTTAACCTACACTATTGACTTTTCGGCTCTGACTCAGTTTAATAAAGATTCTGATGGCAAACCCTCCTACCAGGACGGTTATGCTGCCGGAGTCATGACTGGTTATACTGTAGGAATTGACGGTGTTATAAGAGGTGCTTATGATAATGGTGAAACCAGAAGTCTGGCCCGGGTGGCTCTGGCCAATTTTGAAAATCCGGCGGGTATGATTCAAGTGGGAGGCACTTTGTTCCAGGAATCAGCCAACTCCGGGACAGCCGATATAAATGCACCGACGATTTCCGGGCTGGGTTCGATTATTCCCAGCAGTCTGGAGATGTCCAATGTTGATCTATCGGAAGAATTTACCGATATGATAGTAACCCAGCGGGGTTTTCAAGCTAACTCCCGTATAATAACCACTTCCGATGAAATGATTCAGGAACTGGTCAACCTTAAGCGATAAATAATATATTCCTGCCAGGGCTTGGCCCTGGCGGGATTAACTCCGAGGTGAACAAATGATTTATCTTACTCGTCTAAACGGTGAGAGAATAATGGTCAATATCGATATGATAGAGTTCATGGAGGAAACTCCTGATACTGTAGTTACTCTTAATACGGGCAAGAAATTTGTGGTTAAAGAGAAAACTGATCAGATCCGGGAGGAAATTATCCGCTTTCGCAAGAAATCAAATACCATATTAAAAAAATAGTTTCCAGGGGGGGATCGTATTGGCGGACGAAAAGAATACCGAAGAAAAGCCCAAAAGAAAACTAGAGATTAATGTTGATGTTAAACTAATACTTATCGGTTTGCTGATATTTCTGGTAGCGATGGGTGGTTCTTATTTCCTGATGAAAAGTCTTATGGCTCCCCTGATGCCGAAAGAGGAGACCGAGCACGAAATGCTTACCGGCAATATAGTAGAAGTCGGCGAATTTACCACTAATATTAATGATGTAAGCGGACAGCGGTTTTTAAAGGTTAAAGTAGCAGTGGAAGTATCATCTGAAAAAGATAAAGAGAAAATTACTAAATTTTTGCCTATAATCAAAGATAGTATTTTGGGTATAATTTCTGCCAAAACAGTTGCCGACCTGGATGTAAGAAACAGAACCAACCTGAAAGCGGAGATTAAAAAAGACTTAAACAAGAAAATTGGTGGAGATACCATTCGCAATATTTATTTCACCGATTTTATAATGCAATGATTATAACCTGGAAGGAGGGTTATAATGAGTGAGGTTCTGTCTCAAAATGAAATAGATGCTTTGTTGTCGGCATTAAGTGATGGGTCAATAGATGCCAATGTCTTAAAAGAAGAAGAAATCAAGAACAAGGTAAAAGTATATGATTTTCGCCGGCCCAACAAGTTTTCCAAAGACCAGATACATACATTGCAGGTCATTTATGAGAACTATTCCCGTACTCTGGGAACCTATCTGTCAGGGCAGCTGCGTGTTCCGGTACAAGTGGAATTATTGTCGGTGGAACAGTTGACCTATGAGGAATTTATCAGATCAATACCGAATCCAACTATTTTAAATATTTTTTCTCTTTATCCCTTGCAGGGCAGTGCTATCATGGAGATAAATCCCAACCTGGGATTTGCCTTTTTGGACCGTCTATTGGGCGGACCTGGTTATGCTTTGGCCAAGATCAGGGCTCTGACTGAAATTGAACAGACAGTTATGGAGAGAATATCACAGCGTATGCTGGATTATCTGCAGGAACCATGGGAGAGTATAATTCAATTGGAACCATCACTTGACAGAGTGGAGACCAATCCGCAATTTACTCAACTGGTTTCACCTACCGAGATAATGATTATAGTATCATTGGAAGCCCGCATGGCTGATGTGGTAGGAATGATAAATATATGTATACCGTTTTTGGTACTTGAACCCATACTTGATAAGTTGAATGTACATTATTATTATTCAACAGCAACTCAGGATAAATCACCGGAAAACATAGCGGCTATAAAAAGAAAACTTGAAAATACTCAAATACCAGTAAAAGTAATTCTGGGCAGGAATATAATAACAGTAAGGGATCTGCTCGCTCTTTCAGTAGGTGATGCTATTTCCCTGGATAAGAACATTAATCAAGAACTTGAGGTTGTTATTGGCAACCGCACAAAATTCATTGGTACACCTGGTATATTCGCTAATAAATTTTCTATTCAGGTTTCCAGGATAGTAGAGGAGGAAAGTGAAAATGAATGATGGTATACTTTCCCAGGAAGAAATTGATGCTCTGTTAAGCGGCGGGAATGATTCCAATGAAGAAGAAATGAGTACTGGCACAAGCTTTACATTGAGCGATTTCGAAAAGGATGCATTGGGGGAAGTCGGCAACATTAGTATGGGTACTGCCGCGACCACTCTTTCAACCTTACTGCGGAAGAAAGTGTCCATTACTACCCCGAGTGTTTCGGTTACCAATCCAGATGAAATAAAAGACCAGTATCCGATGCCTTATGTGGTAGTAGAGGTAAGATACACAGAGGGTATCAGCGGCTCTAATATTATGGTTATAAAAGAAGAAGATGCTTGCATTATTGCTGATCTGATGATGGGTGGAGAAGGAGTAATTGAAGTCAAATCACTCGGTGAACTGGAATTAAGTGCGGTTGGAGAAGCCATGAACCAGATGATGGGCTCTGCTACCACCAGTTTATCTTCCATGTTCAGCCGCCGCATTGATATTTCTCCGCCAGATTTAAAACTTATGGATTTTGGCAAAGAAGATTTGCAGATTTCCAATGAGTATAATTTGGTGAAAATCAAATTTAAAATGGAAATTGAGGATTTGATTAATAGTGAAATAATGCAGATTATTCCGATGAATGCAGTTGAAAGTATTATGGCTATCTTAATGGGGGACAGCAAAGAAGAGGCAAAACCGGAACCAATTATTCAGCCTGCCGCAGCGAGTCCGCCGCCGGTTCAGCCGCAAGCACCTCCCCCGCCTCAACCGCAGGCATGGGCAGCTGCTCCTGCTGCACCGCCCCCGGAAATTCCTTATGCCCCGCAGCAGCATTATAATCCGGCACCTGATCCTCGCAGCAATCAGACATTTGCTGTTCAGCCGGTGCAATTTGCTCCGCTTAGAGAAACCCAGATGGAAAGCTACCCGCAAAACATTGGATTGATTTTAGATGTACCATTGGATGTCACAGTGGAACTTGGCAAAACACGCAAGACAATCAAGGAGATACTGGAACTTAATCAAGGGGCTATAATTCAGCTGGATAAACTGGCCGGTGAACCGGTTGATTTGATGGTGAATGGCAAGCTAATTGCAAAAGGTGAAGTAGTAGTTATTGATGAGAATTATGGTATTAGAATAACAGCAATCATTAGTCCCATTGATAGAATGAGTAAATTACAATAAGCGGACTGGAGGGTTAGAAGTGGAAAAAAGAGTTTTGATAGTAGATGACGCTGCATTTATGAGAATGATGATCAAAGATATTCTTAACAAGAATGGTTTTATTGTAGTCGGCGAAGCAGAAAATGGCAGAGTAGCAATAGAAAAATATAAGGAACTACAGCCTGATTTGGTGACTATGGATATTACTATGCCTGAAATGGATGGGATAGCTGCGGTTAAAGAAATTAAGGCCAATAATCCTACTGCGCGTATTATTATGTGCAGTGCTATGGGGCAGCAGGCCATGGTTATTGATGCTATTCAGGCAGGAGCCAAGGATTTTATTGTAAAACCCTTTCAGCCGGAACGTGTAATTGAAGCAGTCAGCAAGGCATTATCATAATAATTAGTTTGGATGTGACAGGTATGATCTCCATACGCAAAAGATATGCAATTATTGCAGTATTATGCCTGGTTTTTCTGCATATTCTGGCGATTAGTGCTTTTGCTGTAGATGATATTCAGCAATTAAACAAAGAATTGGAAAAACAGCAGGAGCTTAATACCCAAACTAATAATATTTGGATCGATTTTATCAAGTTAATTGTTATACTCGGTCTTATTATTGGAGTTGCTTGGTCCCTTATCCGTCTATTCGGGAAACAGGTAAACCGCAAAATGGAAGGGACCTGGTTACATGTTGTAGATGAGGTAATGCTTGGTCAAAACCGCGGCATAGTCTTATGTGAAATTGGTGAAAAAATTTATGCGCTGGGAGTGACTGATCACAATATTTCTTTTCTTTTTGAGGTGAATAATGCCAAGCTGCTCGAAGAAATAGGGCAAAGCACCTATAATCTGAAAGAACCCCAAGGGGGGCTTTCGGATATTAAGGACAAGCTGGACAGCATTATTAATCATAAGCAGAGAAACAAGCCGCCCAGTAAAAAATTTCAAAATCTTATCAATAAGCAAACCCAAAGACTGGAGAATATTTCATATAAGAGTATGGAAGATATTGAGGCAAAAAGAAGTGATGATGATGTTTAAAAACAAAATTTCAGGCATCCGCTGGACAACCATCATCTTGTTGGCCTTGCTGATGCTTCCAATCTTATCGCTTTCTGTCTCGGCGGAACCATTTCAAATACCCAGCATGAATCTTCAGGTCGGCGGCGATACCGGCGAACCGCAAGATTTGTCTTCGGCCTTGCAATTAATTATTCTAATTACAATTTTAACCCTGGCACCCTCTATAATAATTCTGCTCACCTCTTTTACCAGGATTATTGTAGTATTAGGGTTTATAAGGAGTTCACTTGCTACTCAACAGATGCCGCCCAACCAGGTTTTAATTGGATTGGCATTGTTTTTGACATTTTTTGTAATGGCCCCGACCCTGCAACAGGTTAACAATCAAGCCTTGCAACCTTATCTGAAAGGCCAAATTACTCAAGAAGTTGCCTTTGACAAAGGGATAATGCCCTTGCGCACCTTTATGTTTAAGCAGACTAGAGAAAAGGATTTGGCTCTTTTCGTAAAGCTATCTAAAATTAACCGGCCCCAGAACTTTAAAGATATTCCCAATTACGTTCTCATTCCTTCATTTGTTATAAGCGAGCTGAAGACAGCTTTCCAAATTGGTTTTATTATTTTTATTCCTTTCCTGGTAATAGATATGGTTGTCGCCAGTGCATTGATGTCTATGGGTATGATGATGCTGCCCCCGATGATGATTTCCTTGCCTTTTAAAATATTGCTTTTTGTGCTCGTAGATGGATGGAATCTGGTTATTCAGTCATTGATGATGAGTTTTTAATTAGAGGAGGGAAGGATTTATGTACGAAAATATGGTCTTGGGGATCGCCAATGAGGCAATGATGGTCATATTGCTAATATCCGCTCCCGTCTTGGGTGCAGCCTTGATTACCGGCTTGCTTATAAGCATTTTGCAGGCCACTACCCAGCTGCAGGAAATGACTCTGGTGTTTGTGCCTAAAATTGTCATAGTTTTTCTGGTTATCATTATATTCGGACCCTGGATGTTAAACATTCTAACCGGTTTTACACATGATTTACTGGTATCAATACCGTCCATGGTAACAAATTAACAGGGTGGTAGTTCATTATGCCATATGCAATGGAGGGCTTTTTTCTAATACTGGGTCGACTGACCGGTCTTTTTTTAAGTGCGCCGATATTCAGCAGCCGGATGATCCCGGGAAGAGTAAAAGGTCTGATTTTAATTCTACTGGCAGCGGCTATGGCTTATTTTGTACCGGTTAATTACGGACAGAATATCACTACCCCCGCATATTTTTTAGCTGCATTGGTAGTGGAAATACTAATTGGCTATACCATAGGTTTTATAGCTTATCTGGTATTGGCTACCATACAACTAGCCGGACAAATTATGGATATGCAGATGGGCTTTGCCATAGTGAATGTAGTGGACCCCCAGTCAGGAACGCAGATTCCGCTTATGGGTAATTTCACCCAAATATTTGCTTTGCTCATCTATTTGG
>JAQUBU010000004.1 GCA_028686565.1 Syntrophomonadaceae bacterium | reverse complement strand
CCATCCCCACCCCCATGCTTTCCTTAGTATATTTTATTCCTCTCTTTAAGTACGCGTTCCATGTCGCGCTTGGCATCACGGTCAGCAAGATCATCACGCTTGTCATAAAGCTTCTTGCCCACCGCAACTGCCAGGTCAACTTTGGCCCGGCCATTCTTGAAGTAAATCTTCATAGGGATCAGGGTATATCCCTTTTCCTTCTGCAATCCGGTCAAGCGATTAATTTCCCGGCGGTTTAAAAGGAGTTTTTTGGGACGCAATGGATCATGATTGAACTGATTGCCTTTCTCATAGGGGCTGATATGGAAGTTGTTCACCCATACCTCACCGCCCTTGACTACTGCGTAAGCATCCTGCAAATTCCCTTTACCCATGCGCAGTGATTTAACCTCGGTTCCTACCAGGACCATTCCAGCCTCATAGTTTTCCTTGATATGATATTCATGCCGGGCCCGCCGGTTATCCACCACCGACTTGATGCCCTTCTGCTTAACCATTTTGCACCTCTTATTGAATTCCCTTTTAGATATAATAAACCCTCGCCTCGGCAATTTACTGCTCCTGAGACCAGGGTTCTTTTCATCGCTTGCTTTCTAATTATATCCCATGGCGTTGCCAACGTCAAGAATCGGGCTTCCTCATTAGAAAAATATGGAATTTCTTAACAACCTTCTTCTCGCGCTTATCCTATGCACCTAAGCCCCCATGCCGGGAGAAAATACCCCTCCCTATGACATCCCCCTAATGCACACAGCAGGCTACACAATAATTAACTTGGTGTTCTAACCCCAATGGAAAACAGCAGCTTTCCTGCCTTAATTCACCCAGCAGGCACAAGCAAAACATAATCAAGATTGAAATTTTTTAAATCAATTCAAAATCAATCATGGCCTCATTTACATTTACCTTAACCAGCAATACCCGTACTACATCACCAATGGCAAATTTTCGCCCCGTATGTCTACCCCGCAGTGTATAGGTACTGTCATTAAATTCATAATAATCATCAGCTATACTTGATATATGCACCAGACCTTCTATTGTATTCTCCAGTTCTACAAAGAGGCCGAAGGGCTGCACTGAAGAAATGCGCCCATCAAATTCTTCACCCACAAATTGATGCATGTATTGGGCTTTTTTAATATCACGGTACTCGCGCTCGGCTTCTTCGGCTTTCATCTCTTGCATAGTAGAATGTTCGCCATACAATACCATTTTCTTTACCAGGCTGGCGCGTTTTTTGGCATTCATGTTTCCTTCCAGAAAACTACGCAAAACCCGGTGAACTATAAGATCCGGATAACGGCGAATGGGACTGGTAAAATGACAATAATAAGGTGAAGCCAGCCCAAAGTGCCCCAATGGCTGCGGCATATAACAGGCATGTTTCATGGACCTTAGTAACATAAGGGAAATCATCTGCTCCTCCGGCCTGCCTTTTATTTCGGCCAATATGCTTTGGAACAAGCCCGGGTAAATCTTTTTGTCCTTAATTTTATGGCCAAATACCGCTAGAACCTTATTCAGCTTGCCGATGGCTTCTTCATCAGGTTTTTCATGCACCCGGTACAGCAAAGGTATTTCCAGTTTGCACAGGTGTTCGGCCACGACTTCATTGGCTTTGATCATGAAGTCCTCGATCAACATATCGGCTGGTCCGCGGACAGCGCGCTTGATCTCAATCGGGACGCCATCTTCATCGGTAATTATTTTGCTTTCGGGAAAATCGAAATCGAGAACTCCCCGATCCATCCGAGCTTTTCTTATAATTCCTGCCAGTTCTTGCATGAGCTTGAAATCATTCAGTAAATCTTTATATCTCTCCATTAAATTCGGCTCGGCTTCGTTTTGCAAAATCTGGTTAACCACCGTATAAGTCATGCGTTCATTAATATTTATAATTGATTTGCACAGCTCATAATCAATAACCTTGCCGTGCTCATCGATATTCATTATGCAGCTTAATGTTAAGCGGTCAATATTGGGATTCAGGCTGCAAATGCCATTGGAAAGCTCCTCGGGCAACATAGGCAGTACTTTGTCTACCAGGTAAACACTGGTTCCGCGCTCATAGGCTTCCCGGTCCAGTTTGCTGTCTTCTCTTACATAGTGCGAAACATCGGCAATATGTACCCCCAATTTATAGCCCTGCTCAGTTTTGAGAATGGAGACGGCATCATCCAGATCCTTGGCATCAGCCCCGTCAATGGTCACCATAGGCCAATCCCTCAAATCCTTGCGCCCCGTCATTTCTTCATATGGAACTGGTGCAGCTATACGTTTAGCTTCTTCAACAACCGCTTCAGGAAATTCGACCCGCAGAGCATGCTTTTTAATGAGCACCTTCAGGTCAAGCCCAGCATCATTCTTGCCTCCCAGCACCTCAATTATTTTGCCTTCAGCAACTTTGTCCTTCTCCGGCCAGGAACTTATGCCGACCAGAACTTTGTCACCATTTTTTACTTTTATCCTGCGCGAACTTTTAACATAGATGGGATAAATCTGCCTGGAATCATCCGGAATAACTTGAAAAAGACTTTTCCCTTTTCGAAATGTCCCTACCAGTTCCCGGTTAGCCCGGTTCAGGATGCGAATTACCACTCCTTCCGGACGCTGATCACCGTTACCCCGCTCATTAACCCGTACCATCACCCGGTCACTGTGCATGGCTCCATTAAGCTTTTTGCCATAGATAAAAACCTCGGGTTGCTCTGCTTCTTCCGGCTTTAGGATACCATAACCCCTTGAACTCAGACGTATAACACCCTTGACCAGGTTCATCATTTCGGGCAAACCGTATTTATTCTTGCGGGTTTTGATTATTTTCCCTTCCTTTTCCAATTTGCCCAGTATCTTGCTGAATTTTAAATCATCATCGCCTTCTGCCACAGTGAAAACAGCTTTAAGTTCTTCGAAGCTTAAAGGCCGGTAACTCTCCTGTCGCATACAATCAAGTATGCTGTCACGATTAAACATATATTCCTCCATTATTAACATTTATTTATTGTCATTATTATTCCCGGATAAATAAGTTAATATAGATATCCGAAACTTTTGTTAAGTTATTATGACTTCTCCTTCGGGTGCATTAATATTGTTTTATAAAAGCGTCTATTTCACGGGCGATAAACTGCTTTTCCGGTCCCATGGTAGCTATATGTTGGGAATTAGGCAAATTTAATACTATTGCTTTTGCTATCTGCACTTTACCAGCCAAAAATTTGGCACTGTGAATCTTTACTGTTTCATCCAGTTCCGATTGCATCAAAAGGAGAGGGGTAGTGATATTATGAATCTCCCGCAACACTATATCGCGCAGCTTCATCATGCTCCGAAAAGCTTGTACCGGGGTACAATCATAGGCAAATCTTCCTTGCTCCTCAAGCTTCGTACACTGCACCATATTGCTCTTGGGCCAATACGGCCGAAAATTTTGGAGCAGCGGAGCCAAGAACTTAAAATGCGGGTTTTTAATGAACACCGGTGGATTTATAGCTACTACCCCGCGCAATCCGGAACAGTGAATCCCCCCATGGATTGCCAGCAGTGCACCCAGAGACAGCCCCGCAACCCATACATTTTGATAATTCTCTTGTAATCCATATATGTCTTTTTTAACGGCCTCGAACCAGTCCTCCCAGCAGCTTCGGTTCATTTCTTCCCGGGTGCTGCCGTGTCCCGGCAACAATGGCCCGCTTATCGTGTAACCGCTCATCTCATAAAGCAAGTGCGCTGTTGGATAAACTTCGGAAGGTGATGCGGTAAAGCCATGAATAAATAACAGCACATTGTCGCTGCTGCCCCTTAAAAGAAAAGGTTTGGCTGATGCTGGCCCAGTATTCATAGAAACCTCCGGCAAATATAAAGGCAGATGGATATTCCCACCTGCCTTAGTAATCTGTATCTTGTTGTAATATGTTATCAAAAACTAATTCATAAGCCCCAGGCTAAGAGTAAGTGCCATGAATAATACAGCAATATAGGCAGTGAGCTTCGACAATAAATCATCCAGCCCTTTCTTTTTACCACCAAAAACTGTTTCCCCCGCACCGGCAATGCTTCCTGAAAGTCCAGCACTTTTGCCTGATTGCAGGAGCACAGTTGAAATGAGTCCTATTGCGCACAGGACCTGCAGAATATTGATTACTATTTTTAACATTGTTACACCTCCGTTTGCAATAGCATCTTCAAGAACTAAAGTTTATTCTAACACAAGCTTGCTGCCAAAAACAAGCTATAACGAAGTGAAAAGATATCCACCGCTTGAGTGAAGCAAAAGGAATGGCTATAAATATGTCTCCCGCCTCGTTGCAGCACGGGAAGAACTGCTCCGCAATCTCTTCCCGTGCTTAAAGATTTAGCCCTTGAAAAAACGGAAAACTTCCATCCCGCGATATATAGCAAAAATATCGAGTTCTTCTTCGATACGCAGTAACTGATTATATTTTGCAACCCTATCGGTTCGTGCGGGTGCTCCGGTCTTAATCTGCCCGGCCCCGGTAGCAACAGCGATATCGGCAATAAAGGCATCCTCGGTCTCTCCCGAACGATGCGAAATAACACAGGTATAACCTGCTCTATTAGCCATGCCAATAGTCTCTAAAGTCTCAGTCAGGGTTCCGATCTGATTTAGTTTTATTAAAATACTATTGCAGATTCCCGAAGTAATTCCCCGACCCAGTCTTTCGGTATTGGTTACAAATAAATCATCCCCGACTAATTGAATTTTTGATCCCAATCTATCGGTAAGCAGTTTCCATCCATCCCAATCATCTTCCGCCAAACCGTCTTCCAGGGAAATGATAGGATATTTGCTCACCAAACGCTCATAGAAATCAACCATTTCCGCTGAAGATAATATTTGTCCGGTGCTTTCCAGGTGATATCTGCCATCACTGAAGATTTCTGTTGCTGCCACATCCAGGGCCAGGTTGATATCCAGCCCGGCTTTATAGCCAGCCGCTGCAATAGCTTCCAGTATTACATCGATAGCTGCTTCATTGGATGGAAGATTTGGCGCAAATCCGCCCTCATCACCAACTGCTGTAGCCAATCCTTTAGCCTGCAGTACTTTCTTTAAGGCATGATAAACCTCAACCCCCATGCGCAGAGCTTCCGCAAAATTAGGTGCACCGGTAGGAACAACCATAAACTCCTGAATATCTACATTATTGTCAGCATGTTTGCCGCCGTTTAGTATATTCATCATCGGTACAGGTATCTCGCGGGCATTAATTCCCCCAATATACTGGTAAAGCGGAATATCCAGATGTGTCGCTGCCGCCCTGGCAGTTGCCATCGATACTCCTAAGATAGCATTGGCACCTAATTTACTTTTGTTAGGTGTCCCATCCAGGTCGATCATCAAACTGTCTATGTCAACCTGCCGCAAGGCATCCATTCCCATTACTTCAGGGGCAATAATGCTATTGACGTTGTCAACCGCTTGCAGCACACCTTTGCCATTATACCGCTGGCTGTCCTCGTCTCTTAACTCTACAGCCTCATGAGCTCCGGTAGATGCTCCGGATGGAACTATGGCTCTTCCCATACATCCGTCTTCAAGTATAACTTCAACCTCAACAGTTGGGTTTCCGCGCGAATCCAGAACTTCACGGGCAAAAACATCGATTATCGTACTCATTTTTTATCTCCCTTCAATATTATATTCCGTCCGGTCATCTCCTCTGGAATATCTATTTCCAGCAGTGTAAGCATAGTAGGGGCAATATCGCAAAGCATAGCATCGTTCCGTAGTTTATAACCTGTATACTGCTCAGAAACTAAAATAAATGGAACCAGGGCAGTCGTATGTGCGGTAAAAGGTCCGCCCGTATCCGGGCAAACCATCATTTCACAATTGCCATGATCGGAAGTAACCAGTATGCTTCCTTTTTTCTCAAGAACCTTGGTTATAACTTTTTGCAGGCATTCATCAACGACTTTAACTGCTTTTACCGCAGCCTCCAAGACTCCAGTGTGTCCTACCATATCGGGATTGGCATAGTTCATAATAACCACATCATAAAAATCCCTGTCCAGTTCTTCCAAAATCCGCCCGGTAAGTTCAGGTGCACTCATTTCAGGTTTTAGATTATAGGTAGCTACATCCGGGGATGGAATCAATATCCGATCCTCGCCGGGATTAGGTTCTTCCACGCCTCCATTAAAAAAGAAGGTAACATGAGCATATTTTTCAGTTTCAGCTATTCTTAACTGACGTAAACCCTGAACTGCCAGCACTTCACCCAGAGTGTTCGCAAGATTTTGGGGGGCGAAGGCTACTGCCGCATCCAGATTGGCATCATACTGGGTCATGCAAAGATAATGGATATCCGGTTTCAGACCTCTTGAAAAATCATTAAATTCATCTTCTACAAACGCTCTGCTTATTTGCCTCGCACGATCAGCCCGGAAGTTGAAAAAAATCAGACTGTCACCGTCATTAATCAAACCAAGTGGTTCTGCATTCTGATCAATTATTACCACCGGTTCCATAAATTCATCATTAACCCTGGCTTCATAACTGTTTTGCAGAGCGGAAGAAGCGTTGGGAGCTTTCTTGCCTTCGCCTTTTACCATGGCAGCATAGGATTTCTCGATTCTATCCCATCGCTTGTCCCGGTCCATACCGTAAAAGCGTCCAGCTAAACTGGCAATTTGTCCGATCCCGATTTCCCGCATTTCTTCTTCCAAAGCGCGTATATAAATATCGGCACTCTGGGGTGCGACATCTCTGCCATCCAGAAAGCCATGGATAAATACCTTCTTCATCCCTTCATTCTTGCACAACTGCAATAGTGCATAGAGATGATCAAGATGACTGTGTACTCCCCCGTCAGATAAGAGTCCCATCAGGTGAACCGCACCATTAGTCCGGCGTGCATAATCAATTGCTTCAAGTAATTCGGGATTGCGAAAAAAGGTCTGATCTTCAATAGCGAGACTTATTCGGGTGATTTCTTGAAATACTATACGCCCTGAACCTATGTTGAGATGACCAACCTCCGAGTTGCCCATCTGTCCCCCGGGTAATCCCACATCTTTGCCGGAACAGCGCAAAAGGGTATTCGGGTACTTTCCTTTTAATGTATAGAAATTTTGCGGATTTGCTTCACTTATTGCATTGTCGCTGCATGATGATCTGGTTCCCCAACCATCCAGGATCATTAAAACCAGGGGTTTATTAGACATTTTGAACCGCCCTTACTATGCCGGCCAAAGAATCAGCCTGCAGACTAGCCCCCCCTATCAGAGCACCATCAACATCTTCCTTAGCTATAAAATCAGCAATATTTCCTTCATTGACACTGCCGCCATATAAAATACGCAGCGAGTCTGCTATTGCTTTATCATATATTTTTTCCATATAGGAGCGAATGAAAGCTATCATCTCCTGAGCATCGTCATTGCTGGCATTCACCCCGGTACCTATAGCCCACACCGGCTCATAAGCCAAAACGATCTGCCGGTTTGCCATTGATATGTCTTGTAGCCCTTTACGGAGTTGTTCTTTAACAATCTCCCTGGCCATATTCTTTTCTCGTTCTTGTAATGTTTCGCCAACACAGAGGATGGGGATTAGACCACTTTCTAATGCAGCACCTATTTTGCGGTTAATATTAACATCACTTTCTCCCATGATCTGGCGGCGCTCCGAGTGCCCGATGATAACATAAGTGCACCCGGCATCTGCTAGCATCAGCGGCGAGATTTCTCCGGTGAATGCACCTTTTTCCTCCCAGAACAGGTTCTGCCCACCCAATCTTATACCAGTGCCATTAAGACAATTCTGCAAAGTATACAGGCAGGTGAAAGGCGGACAAATGACCACTTCAATATTAGTATGGTCCCCCGCCATGGGTAAAAAATCCCGGCTAAAGCTCAATGCTTCCGAGGCCAATTTATTCATTTTCCAGTTCGCTGCTATAAGGATCTGACGCAGATCATTACCTCCTTCTAGAGCTTTCTTCCGCACCGCTGCAACGAGATGAGGGATTAGAACCATCTGTTTTGTTAAAAGCAAACCATCGCTTAAAGAAACGAGGGACATATTTTCATCTCGTTATAGGCTGACTTCCTGATGTATACTGCTGCCTGGCAGAACAGACGATGACGCAGATTGCTCACAAGCATTGACTCCCGGTAGTTTTATTCCTTCCAAAAACTCAAGTGTAGCACCGCCTCCGGTCGATATATGAGTAATTTGCTTTTCCAATCCCAGATTGTAAACCACTACTGCGGAATCACCTCCGCCAATTACACTTACCGCTGAAGATCTGGCTATAGCTTTAGTTATTTCTTCCGTTCCCCGGGCAAAACTCGGGTATTCATAAACACCCAGCGGTCCATTCCAAATTATCGTACGCGCTTTTTCAATAGCTGCTGCAAACTTTGCTATGGTGATGGGACCTATGTCCAGAATCATCATATTGTCAGGAACTTCATTAATACTCACATTTATAGCTGCAGCATCTGCTGATATTTCTTCCGCTACGGCTACATCCTCAGGAAGCATAAGCCGTACGTTCTTTTGCGCCGCTTTTTCCACCAGCTGACGGGCTTGCTCCAAAAGCTCGTTTTCGAATATTGATTTTCCGATACCTTTACCCAAAGCTTTTAAAAAGGTGTTGGCCATACCGCCGCCTATTAAAATAATATCCATTTTTTCCAAAAGGTTTTCAATGAGGCCAAGCTTGTCGGAAACCTTGGCTCCACCCAGAATGGCCATTCTGGGGCTTTCGGGATGCTCCAAAACCTTTTCCAGCATCTCTACCTCTTTTTCCATTAAGAAACCGGCATACGATGGTAAATACTCGGCTATACCGGTGGTGGAAGAATGGGCGCGATGTGCACTGCCAAAAGCATCGTTAACAAACAAATCACCTAGAGAAGCCAGCTGCCGCGAGAATTCCGGATCATTTTTCTCCTCGCCGGAATGAAAACGAACATTTTCCAGAACCAGAACTTCACCAGCTTTTAATTCTTCTACCTTTTTCCGGGTATCGGGTCCCAGACAATCATTTGCCATGCATACACGGGGGCCGATAATTTCCGCCAAACGCTCTGCTACCTTATGCAAACTGTACTTTGCTTCTGGTTTTCCCTTAGGACGGCCCAGATGACTTAGCAGAATGAGACTGGCACCATTCGCCAGGATGTAATCAATTGTAGGTAAGGCAGCTCTCATTTTGGTATCATCAATAATCTCGTCATTTTTATCCATGGGAACATTAAAATCTACCCGTATTAAGACCTTTTTCCCTTTTAAGTCTGCTTCCTTTAAACTCCGCAAATGACATACCCCCATAATCTTTTTACAGTTCCTTTGAAGCAATATAGGAAACCACGTCAACGACTCGTACTGAATAACCCCATTCATTATCATACCAGGCAATTACCTTAGCCATTTTATCACCCATAACCATTGTCAATAGACCATCTACCACCGCTGAATTTTCTTCGCCGCGATAGTCAGTTGATACTAATGGCTCTTCCGTATATTTTAATATCCCCTGCAAAGAACCCCGGGCTGCTTTTTGGAATGCATCATTAATTTCTTTTGCGGTCGCGGCTTTTCCGAGTTCTACGGTAAGATCCAAAAGTGATACATCTGGTGTGGGAACCCTGATAGCTATACCGTCCAGCTTGCCTTTTAATTCCGGGATAACCAATCCTACTGCGGTAGCCGCACCGGTAGTAGTTGGGATTAAGGAAACCGAAGCTGCTCTGGCCCTTCTGAGGTCATCGTGTTCCAAATCAAGAAGCCGCTGGTCATTGGTATAGGAGTGAATCGTATTCATCATTCCCTTAACTATGCCAAACTCCTCCAGGAGTACTTTGGCAACCGGTGCCAGACAGTTAGTGGTGCAGGAAGCATTGGATATTACGTCATGCTGAGGTAAATAGCTATTATGATTAACTCCCATAACCATGGTCAAATCAACATCCTTGCCGGGAGCAGTTATTACCACCTTTTTAGCTCCCGCTTTCAAGTGTTTGGCCGCTTTATCACGGCTTCTGAATACTCCGGTGCCTTCTACTACAACTTGAACCCCCAGTTCCTTCCAGGGCAGTTGTTCGGGATCTTTTAAAGCCAGGTACTTAACTCTCTGGCCATTAATTATAATGCTGTCACCTTCAATAGTAATTTCACCCTTAAACTCACCGTGTATGGAATCATACTTGAAAAGGTGGGCACTGGTCTTCAAGTCTCCCAGATCATTAACAGCAACAAGCTCAATATCTTTTCTCTGGCTAGCCACCCGGGCAACCAACCGTCCGATTCTGCCAAAACCATTGATGGCAATCTTAACTCCCATGCAAACCATCCTTTCCATTTTTGTTCGCAATAATCTTTTCTGCAGCACCTTCATCGGTAATAAGAACTTTTTGCTGCCTGTTATTCAATACCGCTTCGATAGCAAGGGCTTTATTGCTTCCGCCTGCTACTGCTATTATTACTTTTATGTTCTGTAAATCAGCAAGTTCCAATCCTATGCCCGGAACTTCATAAATTATTTTACCCATTCGGTCAAAATAATATCGCAAGGCTTCACCCGAAGCCCCGTTTTGTTGTAAATACTTGATCTCTTCAGCCGAAATGCCTCTGCGCACAGCCATTTCCACAGCTGGCCCTATCCCGTGAACTAAAATATTGCTCGCCTTAATAGTATTTACTACTTCCCGAACATGAATATCATTTTTCAAAATTTCCACAGTATTTTCTTCCAGATTGTCTGGTATATGAAGCATTCTATATTGAGCACCAATAGAACCGGCAATTCTGGCTGCAATAGATCCAGCCTGCTGCTCCATATCTTCACCCAGCCCCCCCCTGGCCGGCACTACCAATATATCACTGAGATTCAGCCCATCGCTGATGGCATTTGCCATTTCAGCCAGAGTACTGCCGCCGGTTACTGCCAGAATACATCCCGGGTAAAGCTGTTTTTTTAAATACTTGGCCGCAGCTCTGCCTATGTCTTTTCTAACTATTTCTTCGGTGTAGGAATCCCCTGGAACAATTATAACCTCTTCCAGATTAAACATCTGTTTAACTTTCTCAGCAAGTGTTTGTATTTTAAACAGGAAAGGCATTATATCATCTATATCCCACAACAATTCTTCGCCATAAGGTGTAAGATAAATTCCTGCCGGGGTTATTGAAACAGCTCCCCTTATTCTTAATGTTTCAATTTCGGCCCTAACCTGTCGCTCCGAATAGCTTAAGCATTTTCCCAGTTGTCTTCGCCCGATAGGTTGTTGATGTAGTATCTGCCTCAGCACCCGCAATCGTATCTCCATTATTTCTATGGCTTCGGGAGCAAATCGTTCAACAATGTTAAAAAAATTTATCATATAATATCCTTAATGTTTTTAGCATCATAAGAAACTGCAGAATCTTTCGCACCACTGTGACGAGACAACGTCTTAAACCGACCGTTTAAAGAGCGTCGTATATAACGTCTGGTTATAAGGGGCATATTTACACCAGGGGGACAAAATTGTCCCAGTAAGATCATCAAAATATTTAAAATCTCTTTTTATATTATATCACAATAAGTAAAAAATGATGCTCTTTCCCTAACAATATTTGCCCTTATCAATGTGCTTTTGCCATTACTTATTAAGATGTATAATGATAATAACTTAACTTTCGCAGTTGACATTGAAAGAAAATTTATAGCTTTTGAGCAACTTGACGCAGAAGCCTTACGATACCCTGCGTAGACGCGCTAAAGAAATGGGGCGAGCGACAGTGCGCTGCCGACCATAGATGGGAGGTTAACGTGGTACCCCTTGAGTGTCCTGCCTAAGCAGATGGTATCACTGAGCGACGGAGTAGGTGCAAGCAAGCTATGAATATCCGCAAGTGCGAAACTTGTATTAGTAATAAGTAAAACCTGATAGGAGATAATAATATGGAACTGGAGCAGTGCATTAATTTTATACTTACCAAAGCACAACTATCAGTACACCACTTGTTTAAAGCCGAACTTCTCCCCCTGGGTGTCACTCCTGGGCAATACGGAGTTTTAAAATGTTTGTGGGATGAAAACGGTCAAACCGTTAAACAAATAGCTGAAAGGCTTTATCTGGATAGTTCTACTGTCACAGGCATACTGGACCGTATGGAAAATCGGGGTATGATAGAAAAGAAATCCGACCCCAAAGACCGTCGTGCCTTGCAGGTCTTATTGACAAAAAAAGGTAGAGACCTTGAAGGTCCGGTAACGCAGGCAATTATAAATGCCAACCAAAAGGCCGTACGTGAAATGGATAAGAATCAGTCCGAAGCCTTGAAACAATTACTGCTTAGATTGAACATCGGAAATTAAACTGATTTTAGTTTTTATGATATTTAGTCGTTGCAGCCCGATTAAAAGATTAAGCATTTTTTGCTGTCAAGGTTCTGTCCCAATACCCTGCCATTTCTCTAATCTTATTTAATGAGCATTTCGTATTGTAGTCAACGTTATTTAGATGGTATGCAATTTAATGGTTGACAATATATTTGTTTCTTGTTTAGAATTCAGATAGGAAAGAAGATTTACTGATTATTATCAGTAATTGTTGAAAGAGCGTTGTTTACTATTGAAAGGAGTTGTAGGGCATGGATTTTAAATTAACTGAAGAACAGGAACTGATAAAGGAAAATATGCGTGATTTTACCCGGAAGTATGTAGACCCCATTGCGGTAGAGATTGATGAAAATAGCCGCTACCCGGAAGAAGTTATTAAAAAACTCGCCGAGGGTGATTGGATGGGTATGCCTTATCCTCAGGAATACGGCGGAGCAGGCGTAGATTACGTTACTTATGCCATAGTGGTCGAAGAGCTATCCCGCTCCTGTGCTGCTACGGGATTTACCCTTTCTTGCCATACATCTCTGGCCAGTGGACCGATTTATAATTATGGCAGCGAAGAACAAAAAATGAAATACCTTGTTCCCCTGGCCAAGGGTCAGAAGATAGGAGCTTTTGGAGTTACTGAACCAGGTGCCGGAACCGATGTTGGGGCTGCCACTACTACCGCTGTACTTGATGGCGATGCATATGTTTTAAATGGTACCAAGACTTTTACTTCCAATGGCCCGGTAGCTGATACCTTCGTAATTTTCGCTTTTACTGATAAATCATTGGGCGGCAAAGGCATGAGTGCTTTTATTGTTTCCAAAGACAATCCGGGTTTGAAAGTCGGCCAGCATTTTTACAAGATGGGTATCCGAGCTTCTCAAACATCAGAAATTATATTGAAGGACTGCCGGGTTCCCAAAGAAGACTTGCTCGGCAAGGAAGGTCAGGGCTTGAAAATTGCCATGGACAGTTTTGACCATGGCCGCATAGGAATAGCAGCTCAAGCTGTGGGCATCGCCCAGGCCGCAATGGATGAATCGATCAGTTATGCCAAGCAAAGAATTCAATTTGGCAAACCAATTTCCAAAAATCAAGCTATTCAATGGATGATTGCAGATATGGCTACTGATATATCTGCAGCTCGTTTTCTAACCTATCATGCTGCTTATTTAAAAGATCAAGGTAAACCATTTAGTAAAGAAGCTGCCATGGCCAAGGTTTTCGCTGCAGAAATGTCAAACCGTCATGCCTCCAAAGCCGTTCAAATACATGGCGGATATGGATTCTGCAAAGGCTTTAAAGTTGAAAGGCTAATGCGTGATGCTAAAATAACTGAAATATATGAAGGTACTTCAGAGGCTCAGCGTATGGTTATAGCTGGCAATGTGCTGCGCTAAAGCTGTTTATGTAAGGGACAATCTCCTTGATATAAGCTGTTCCATATTTCAAACCAAGGAGTAAGACGCTATAACGGAAGCAATAAATAAGGTGTGATGACTCACACCCATCCTTAATCAGCGAAAAACGTTCATTGGGGGAGGGGCGGGTAGTAAAGGATAGGGGGATAAATCCTTGAAACTCGCCCCCTATTATTAATGTTGCAGTAAAAACGCAAGGATCAGGAACGCTCCAACATATTTTTACAAGCTAACTTATTTATGGTAATTTTGAAGTAATGAGATTTAACAAGGGCTTTTCCCCATACCAAATACCCCTAACGAAAAAAAGCGAGGTGAGCAATAATGCCTAATATCCTTTGTTGTTTTAAATGGGTTGCCGATGAGGCATATATTCGTGCCAGTGCCGGGAAAGAACTGGATCTGGAATGGGTGGATTACAAAATAAGCGATTATGACCGCAATGCCATCGAAGAAGCAGTGCGCCTTCAGGAACAGTACGGCGGCAATGTAAGTGCCATTACAGTGGGCAAACCGGATGATACCAAAGGTTTAAAGGACGCCCTCTCCCGAGGACCGGAAAAAGCTTATTTTATTAATGATTCAAGCTTTCAAAACCTGGAACCGTCACAAACTGCGGCTATTCTTGCCGAAGTAATCAAATCACAAATTGATTATGATTTGATTATCTGCGGAGAGGGTTCAAGTGACCTTTATGCCCAGCAGGTCGGCCCGCGTTTGGCCGAAATTCTTAGCATTCCCTGTGTCTCATTTATTCAAAAACTCGATATTGAGCAAAATCAGCTAATTGTAGAGCGCAAGGTTGATGATGGGGTGGAAGTACTTTCTCTTCCTATGCCTGCTCTGGTTACCGTTTTACCTGATATTAATTCTCCTCGAATACCCGGCCTTAAGGATACCTTGTCTGCATCCAGGAAACCGGTGGTCGATATTGGCCGCGATGACTTATCCGGCAATTTCGAATCCTGTCTCCAAACTATGGCGATTAACAAGGCTAATATGGAACGAAATGGTATCAAGCTGGGCAGTGAGCCTCAAGATATTAGCCAGTTAGTTGATGCTCTGGTTAAACAAGGTGTTATTGGGGGGGTGAAATAGATGGCTGGAATTTGGATTTTTGCTGAAAATCACAAACATTGCCTGGAGCTTTTGAACCCAGGCCAAAAATTAGCCCAGAAATTGGGCAGTCCATTGGCAATTTTTCTCTGGCAGGATAAGGAACTGATAAAGGATTACGTGTCTCATGGTGCTGAGCAAATTTTCGTTTTGCCGCCATTGGCCGCAGATCAAACCTTGGAAGCCTATGTCCCGCTAATTGCAGATCTGGCCCGCCGGGAACAGCCCGATGTCTTTTTATTGGGTTCTTCTCTGCGCTGCAAGGAAATGGCTGCTCGGATAGCTGCCTCCCTTAATACAGGATTATGCAGTGACTGTATTGCTTTTAATCTAAATGATTCTAAAGCTCTGGAAATGGAGCGTTTGATCTTTGGCGGTGCCGCCATTCAGAAAGTCATTTGTGTCACCAGTCCACAGATGGCTACTATCCCTGCCGGAACATTTGAAGCGGGACCGGCCCAAAGCCCGGGGGAGGTCCGGATAGTTGAACTAGCTGATCCTTTACCTTCAGTTGTAAAACTAATAGATAAAAAGTCCAATGCACACCAGTCGGCCAACCTGACTGAAGCACGGGTAGTGGTCTGTGTGGGGCGGGGACTGGAAAAAGAATCTGACCTGGGAATGGCCCGGGAACTTGCTGAACTGCTGGGTGCTGAGATTGGTTGCACCAGACCTATATCGGAGGAATTGCACTGGTTGCCCGAAGATACCTGTATAGGGCTATCCGGTATTAAAGTAAAACCAGAACTCTACATCGGTCTGGGAGTTTCCGGGCAGATTCAGCATATAACCGGTATTCGTGATGCCCGCATCATATTTGCCATTAATAACGATGAAAATGCTCCTATTTTCGATGTCTCCAACTATGGTATGGTAGGAGATGTTTATAAGGTTGTCCCTCAATTAATAAATGAACTTAAAAAAACCATTAAATAGGGGCTGACAAGGGGACGGTTCTCCTGTCATATAAATATGACAGGAGAACCGTCCCCTTGTCAGCCCCTGTGTCAGTCTTAGCTAGCTTTCATATCGGCGGCGGGCCATGGCTGCGGAAATACCAATTTCCTGGCGATACTTGGTTACCGTCCGCCGTGATATCCTTATACCTCGCTTAATTAATATCTCTGCAATAGCCTCATCGCTTAATGGACGGCCACAATCTTCAGCAGCTATAATCTCTTCTACTTTGCGTTTTATGCTCTTGGAAGAGATCTTTTCCTGACCATGAGAGGAACTAATTCCGCTGCCAAAAAAGTATTTCATTTCAAACAAGCCCTGCGGGGTCTGGATATACTTGTTGGTTGTAGCCCGGCTGACTGTCGATTCATGTACGTCTACCAGGGAGGCTACCCGCCGCAGGTTCAGGGGTTTAATATACTCAACTCCCCGATCCAGAAAATCACTTTGGATATCAACGATACAGCGGGCTACCCTGTACAAAGTCATACGCCGCTGTTCAATACTCCTAATTAACCATATGGCTGAACCCATTTTTTCCTCCAAGTACTTTTTGGCATCCCTGGAGGACGAATCGTGCGACCGCAAAATACTGTCATAAACATGATTGACTATTAGACGAGGAAAATGTGAGTCATTTATGATCACCACATACTCGCCTTCAACTTTTTCCACAAATACATCCGGTATAATATATTTTATTTCATTGTTATTACTGTATTGCAAACCGGGTCGGGGATCGAGTGTCTTGATAATATCAGATATTTCCTGAACTTGATGAATAGTAACACATAAAGCCTGAGCAATTTTATTTAACTTGCCTCCAGCCAGATCCGGCAAATGGTGCTCAATTATCTTACGTGCCAGAAAACTCTCTTTACCAAAATGTTTTAACTGTAATAACAGACATTCAGCCAAATCTCTTGCTGCTACCCCATGCGGGTGAAAAGTCTGCAGCATATCCAGAACTTCTTCGACTCGCTGGAGTTTAAGTCTTAACTTGGCTGCTACTTCCTTTAAATCAATGCAAAGATAGCCATTACTGTCAATACTGCCTATCAAAAAATTGCCAATAACCAGATCTTCTTCACTCCTGCTTGCCAAATGGAGCTGAAATTCCAAATGTTCATAAAGACTTGGTCTTCGCATCATGAAATTTTCAAAGGATTTCTCAACTTCCTGTTCTTTATTTGAATAAGCTATATCACCTTCGTTATAGTAGTCCAACCATTCCTCCAGTTTGGCATTATCCGCTTCTTCTTTGGCTTTTTCAATATCTATTATTTCTTCTCTGTCTTTTTCCTCAAGAAAAGGGTTTTCCTCCAATTCTTTTTGAATATATTCACTAAGTTCCAGGGTAGACATTTGTAATATGGCAATTGCTTGCCGCAATTCCGGAGTCATGAGCAGTTTTTGCTGCTGTTGCAAAGAAATATCTTGTACCAGTTTCAAAAAAGCCCCCCCTTATTCTCTCTCTATATATAATTAATTAATTTTAAGCATTTGAAGAAACTGCGAAGCAGTTTCAATATAACGCTACAACAAAGGTGGAAGTTAAAACCGCCACCTGTTTTGTTAATAGGAATCCGCTCGCTTAAAGAAGCAAGGGATATGTTTTTCCTCGTTATAAACTCCTGGCTGTAATTAAAATATTCTTCAAAAAGCCCGAAATACCTTCTAATGTGCAAATATTCGCTAAGTAATTCTATTCCTTATATTCCATATAAGATAAATCTTCAATATGATTTTCCAGTTTTCGCATACGATAGGCTACACCTGATTTACTTAACGGCGGGTTCATAGCTGCGCCAAGCTCTTTTAAACTGTAATCAGGATATTTAATTCGTGCCAAAGCTAATTCTCGCAGTTGCGGACTGAGAGTTTCCAAACCATTGCTGGCAGCCAGACGTTTTATTAGTTCAGTCTGTCGTAATGAGGCATTAATGGTTTTACTGAGATTGGCAGTTTCACAATTTACCTGCCGGTTGACATCATTACGCATGGATTTTATGATGCGCACATTCTCAAAATCCAGTAGTGCTTTACTGGCTCCCACCACCCGCAAAAAATCTGCTATTTTATCACTTTCCTTGATATAAATTACGAGATGGTTTTTTCTTTCTATTCCTCTTGCTTCCAGGGCAAACTTGTCCAGTAGTTCTTGAATTTCAGCGGCCAACCAGCGATCATTAACCACTATTTCAAGGTGATAATCAACTTCAGGACGGTTTACAAATCCGCGACTGAGAAAAATCCCTCTTAAATAAGCTCTTTTACAACAACTTTTTCTGATTAAATGGCTATTGTCTTCGTAATTACAATATTCTTGATCAGATCTTATATTCAATTCTCTAGCTATCCATAGCCTATCTGCCTTTAAAACGCTATTTACTTCATAAATATGTTGCTTATGAAATCTTTTTTGCTTAATAATTCTTACCGAAACCTGTAGCTGGTAGGCTTCTTTGAGCAACTTGTACATTTTCCGGGCAGTAGCAGCATTTTCGGCTATTCCGCGAAGAAGGGTATTTCCTTCACCAATATCAACAGTAACCCCGTTTACAGCCATTAATGCCAATAACTCAGCTTTTATGCAGCATTCCTTTTCAGGAATTATCCGGGCGAGTTCATTTCTGACCTCATTGGAAAAACTCATTTATATTCCCCTCGTTTAAGGATAATCTTTTAAGTATCATAAGAAACGGCGAAGCAGTTACTTTGGCACCGCTGCAACAGGCAGGGATTAGATCCTGCCACCTGTTTGTTAATAGGTACCCGACCGTTTGAAGAAGCGCCGTTTCATGCAATAAATAGTTTTGATATATTCCTTCAGATTTTTACCTCGTTATAAACATTCATGATTGATAATTTTCAGAATCACTCGGGCCAATTTGTCAGAATCATGCCAGGCCAGCGGGCTATCGGAAACCAGATCTTCCTCTATCATGGTAATTCCCATCTGAGCAATGTGCTGAGGATTTATGATTACAGGTACTGCTTCTTCGCTTTGGTATCTCTTTAAACGGTTTTCATCTATGTTACCGTTATTTACTACAATATAATCGATTATCGGCTGTTCTACATATTTCATAATTACCTGCAAATGGTCACTTGCCGTGAATTTGTCGGTTTCTCCCTGTTCGGTCATTATATTGCTGACATATATTTTCTTTGCAGTGGAATCAGCAAGGGCTTTGCCGATTCCCTTAACCAGCAGGTTAGGAATTATACTCGTATAGAGACTTCCCGGCCCTAAAACAATTGCATCTGCTTCCATTATGGAATTAAGGGTTTCGGGTACGGGCATACATTGATCCGGCACTAAAAAAAGCTGTTCTATTCCTGCACTATAACTTCTGATGCAGGTCTCCCCGTTAAGCAATACTCCATCCTTCATAATGGCACCCAGCATAACATGCTCCAAGGTGGCTGGAATAACCTTGCCCCGCACCGCCAGCACCTTGCTTACTTCCTTGATGGCAGAAACGAAATCTCCAGTTATTTCCGTAAGCGCAACAAGTAATAAATTGCCCAGATTATGTCCCTGCAAACTGCTGCCCTGGCAGAAGCGATGCTGAAAAACCTCGTCCATGATGGTTTCGGTTTCGGCCAAAGCGACCAGGCAATTACGAATATCGCCTGGAGGCAGAACCCCCAGCTCAGCTCTTAGACGTCCTGAGCTTCCTCCGTCATCACTTACTGTAACTACTGCAGTCAGCTGGGAAGAATAACGCTTTAGTCCTTTTAAAAGAACCGAAAGCCCAGTTCCTCCTCCAATTACAACGATTTTGGGCTCATCCGGTAGATTTGTCATTTAACCCTCCAATTGATATTTAGCAAGATCTCGATGGCGTATAATAACATTATTGCCTATCCTTTCTAATTGTCTGCCGGCATAATCAGCCAGAACCACCGATCGGTGCTGTCCGCCGGTGCAGCCAATAGCAACCGCCAAATTGGTTTTGCCTTCATCAATATAATGAGGTATTAAATATTTTAAAAGATTCATAAATCTCCTAACAAACGATTTGGTTATTGGCGAATCTAAAACAAAATCGATTACCTCTTTGTCTTTGCCGGTCATATTCTTCATAACCGGATCATAAAAGGGGTTGGCTATAAACCTCACATCCATGACTATATCCGAATCCATGGGAATTCCTAATTTATAGCCAAAAGAAACCATATTGACAGTAAATCCGGATGAATCACTTTCACTATAGTGGCTTTCCAGCTTTTCCTTTAATTCACGGGGAGATAGATTTGAGGTATCTATCAGCAGGTTAGCCCGCCCCCGCAGTTCCTCCAATATTTTCCTTTCCTGCTGAATAGCTTCAAGTAATCTGGACCCGCCAGCCAGGGGATGACGGCGCCTGGACTCCTTGAATCGGCGCACCAAAACATCATTGGATGCTTCCAGGAATAAAATCTCATAGGGTATACGATCTTCTTGCAATTCAAGCAATGCCTGAGTAAGATCAGGAAAAAAATCACCTCCGCGCACATCAATAACCAGTGCTACTTTTTTAATCTTTCCTTCTGATTGCATACCTAATTCCAAAAACTTAAAAAGCAATGCCGGGGGCAAGTTATCAACACAATAATAGCCCAGGTCCTCCAGGCAATTGATCGTTTGAGTTTTCCCGGCTCCAGATAATCCAGTTATAATCAAGATATATAGGTTTTCATCTTTTTGCCCCATTGCTCATATCCTCCCCCAGCTTGCAGATTGGCTACCCTCTCAGGTTCAATTTCAAGCTTCTCAAGCACCCTGCTTCCATAATCCAAATTCCCCACACTATCCGGAAAATGAGCATCACTGTTAATAATAAACTGAGTTCCCTGCTTATCTGCTTTCATTATATCAGAAATTTCCGGCTGCTCGTGACCGCAATTTATTTCAAATAGCACCTTATTTTTTATACAAGCCCGTGCCACCTCGTTAACATCAATAGTAAAAAAGAGGCCGGGATGAGAGAGTATATCTATTTCAGGGTTATTATTAACTGCTTCAACAACTGCCTTAGTATTGGCATTTTTCGCCTTCGCCCGCTGTCCTTTGCCCAGATGGCGAAGAGAATTGCGGGCAAATAATTCCCACCCGTCCGCAAGCGATGTAGGCATGGTATATGGATGCATTCCTGCTATCAGAATGTCCAGTTTCGTTATCACTTCGGGCTCGATATCCAATGTTCCCTTTCTATCCCGAATGTTTGCCTCAGCTCCCATGAGCACATGGGGTATACTATCGGAAATATCGACTTGCTTAACTTCACATTTAATATGTTCATATTCAGCAGCGTTTTTCACTCCAATAACAGCTGCCATTGGACCATGGTCGGTTACAGCCACTTCTTGCAATCCTTTGCGTTCTGCCGCAGCTATTATCTGTTCTATGCTTTGCCGGCCGTCGCTATGCCGGGAATGGGTATGATAATCACCATAATATTTCAATAAAAATTCACCTCACAAACGCTTTTTTATTAATTTCTCAGCTGAGAGTTGACAAGGGCGCTGACAAGGGGACGGTTCTCTCGCTGACAAGGGGACGGTTCTCCTGTCATATTCTATGACAGGAGAACCGTCCCCTTGTCAGCGAGAGAACCGTCCCCTTGTCAGCGCCCTTGTCAACTCTTGAAACCGAAAATTATTTTGCCAGTTCAGCTTTAAGATAATCAATTACTTTAACCGGAGTGGGATTAATGCCGTATTCCAAAGCCAAATAGGTACTGGCATAGTCTCCTAAATAACAGAGTGAATAAAAGCGAGCGAGCCATGATTTGCCTTGCGACTTTACTTCGATAATATTTTTTACCCGCTCCTTAATAATTTCCCGGCTTATAGCAATGCGTTTCTTTACTTGAGGGTTGTCAAAATTGTCCTGCAAAATGATTACGGTAATTCGGGAAAGTAAATCCTCTGGTGCTTCAAAACCAACAATCTCATTATGATTGAGTTCGGGGAAAGTATTATAATAGGCTGGACTTTTGGCATTTTCGTTAATCTGGGCTTTCCACCTTAGTGCGGCAACCTCCGAAAATCCCGCAGTTCCCCAAATAACCGGAATTGTTCCCTTCATCTTCGCAGCTATTTGCTTGGCCGGATTGTCAGCAATACCATTATCGGGTATCAGGCTTTGACGCATATTTTCTAAAACTTTAATGCTTTCTTCAATATCAGCTTTGACTCCAGATATAATACCCAGGTTCTCCAATATAAGAGCAGCCGGAGCAAAAAGCAAGCCAGTTGCTGCCCGGGGAACCATGCCTCCGGGAATTTTAAGCAATGCGCAGCCATCTTCCCGAGCCATCGATTCCAATTTTCCGCCGCTGCTTATACAGATTATTGCTGCCCCTTGAGCTCGTGCTTGCTTATAGGAACTTATAGTTTCTTCAGTATTGCCTGAATAGCTAACTACCAGAACGAGGGTTTTGGGGCTTACAAAAGCCGGGCAATCGTAATCCCTGTTTACCACCACAGGCAAGCTGGCTTTAGATAAGGCAAAAGTTCGCAGGATATCCCCCCCGATGGCCGAACCGCCCAGACCTGATATTACGACATTTTCGAATACCTGCTTGTAGCTTTCAACTATATCAAAGTTCAACTTTAAAGAATAGTCAAACTGGGCTGGTAATTGGTAAAGATACTCCATCATTTTTTCCATGCTTATATTCCCCCTGTCATTGTCGTAGTGTCAAGGGGACGGTTCTCCTGACACCCTTTATACGTCTTTGTAAATTCTATACTTGGACGTTGTCAGGAGAACCGTCCCCTTGACACATCCATCTCAGAGCTGTCGCAATACAGCCGTAAAGAACGATATCTTCTCCCAACTTGGTAATTTCTATCTTTAAATTCTCTGCATTGAGAGTAAAGACTTCTCGTTTTACATAAATATTAAGCGCTTCAAGCAGCAAGTCCCTCCAGCCCAGGGCAACTCCCCCACCTAAAACTACTATCTCCGGGTTAATGATATTAACCAGATTGGCAACAGCTGTTCCTAAATATTGTATAACCTTGCTTACTATCATTTGTGCTTCATAATCCCCTTGCCGGGCTGCTTCTCCAACTTCCCGAGCAGTAATATCTTTTTTATCATTACCCATGGTCAGGATTCCGATTCCTTTTCCTTGTTGCAAGAGTTCTTTTACCGTTCTGCTGATTGCAGTTCCCGAAGCCAGTGCTTCCAGACAGCCATGGCGCCCGCAGTTACATAATCGGCCCTGTGGTTCAACCTGCATATGCCCAATTTCTCCAGCCCCGCCTGTATGCCCGCGCCAGATTTGCTTATCCAGAATCAATCCTCCGCCGACACCAGTACTAACGGTAATATATAACAAGCTATCCGGTTGACCCTGCTGTCCAAAATAGTATTCACCTAAAGCTGCCAGGTTGGTATCTTTGTCTACAATTACCCGTCTGTTCAAACGCTTGCTCAATTCATATTTAAGGTGAACACTCTCCCAAGCCAGATTCGGAGAACCGATAACTATACCCTCAGGATAGGATAAGGGCCCCGGGGTTGCCACCACCACCCGGACAATTTGCTCATCAGGATTGCAGCAAAGGACACTGAGCTTACTGATACTAGCAGAGATTCGGTCCATAATATCGTCCGGACCATTTTCCTTTAGTGTAGGAAACTTTTCGCGCATAAGAATTTGGCCCTGAGCTGTAGCTACTCCGGTTAATATCTTGCTGGCACCCAGATCAACTGCCGCTATCAATTTGCGCAATCGTCAGCCCCCGTTCCATAGCGTGTCAAGGGGACGGTTCTCCTGACACCGTTCAAGTATAGAGCTTACAAAAACCGTATAAAATGTGTCAGGAGAACCGTCCCCTTGACACACTAAATCTCCAAGAGTTCATATTGCATACTGCCCAAGCCGATTTTTTCCGCATGTATTAGCTGTGCTTCCCATCCAATTCCAGGATGAACTGCCTTGAACTTATCTTCTCCAGCTTTCAATCCTTCTATTACTGAACCATTTAAAGCCGGCTGAGCATTAACCAAATCCACACATGCCTTATCCAGGGCAACCGGATTACAGGAAGCTAAAATACCTATATCGTTTACAATAGGAGTATCGTTATATCCGTAACAATCACATTGCGGACTGATGTCGGTTACAAATGAAATATAGGCTACCTTGTCCTTTTTCCCAGTTACCGCACCCAGGGCATATTCAGCCATCTTTTCCTGTATGGCTTGCGGTGTTGTCCTCCAGTTGGGCTGGATAGCAGAGAAATTACAGCTTGCTACACATTCCCCGCAGCCCCAGCATTTCTCTTCAAGAATATGCGACTTCTGCCCCTTTTTATTACCCTCCCACTTTTCCATAGTCATGGCATCTGCAGGGCACCAGGCAATACACTTTGCACATCCAGTACAATGAGCCTCGTTAATTCGGGGGAGCACATCAGAATGCATCTGCTGTTTTCCGCTTCGGGAACCCAGACCCATGCCCAGATTTTTAATCGCTCCGCCAAAACCGGTTAGTTCATGGCATTTGAAATGAGTCATGACCACCATAGAATCAGCATGAACTGCTGCACTGCCGATATTAACTGTTTGAAAATGATCGCCATTAATAGCCACCTTTACATAATCTTTGCCATTTAGACCGTCTGCAATTATTAAGGGTGCTCCGGTTACTGCGTAATCAAAGCCATTTAATATGGCTGCTTCCAGGTGGTCTACAGAATTGGCCCGTTTTCCGCGATAAAGGGTGTTGGCATCGGTTAAAAAGGGCCTGGCACCAACTTTTTTTATTCTATCCACCAGCCGTCGTATATACTGAGGTCTGATATAAGCAAGATTGCCCGGTTCGCCAAAGTGTACCTTTATAGCCACCAGATCACCTGGAGCAACTATATCATTCAGCCCGACCTTCTTCAGAAGTCTTTGCATCTTATCCAGCAAACTGATATTTCCAGGTGCCCGCATATTCGTAAAAAATACTTTTGCCGCCAAATTGATAGCCTCCTCTTAAACCTATTAGTTTAATACAAAATTTATTAAAGCTTCCGCAACTCCTTCTTCTTCATTGGAAAGGGTCACGAAATCAGCTGCTGCTTTGACCACATCCGGAGCATTTCCCATGGCTATGCCAGTTCCTGCCCATTCTAACATATTAAGATCATTATAACTGTCACCCACTGCCAGGACTTCTTCACGAGCTATATTATAATGATCAGCTACGATTTTTAACGCTATCCCCTTATTGGCTGAACGATTCATGATTTCTAAAAAATAGGGCTTGGAGCGTGTAATATTCAACATGCTTCCAAAGCGCTGGTTCAGATGCTTTTCCATATCAAGAATCAGTTTTTCATCAAATGAAACAGCAAGTATTTTAAGTGCTTCATTATGTTTGGAATAATTAAGAATATCGGCGATAATCAGCGGTTCGATTCCTGCCAATTCCGAATAAAATCTTCCTTCTGCACTGAGAGACTCCATACATAGCTGATCCCCAAAATAACACTGGTAATGGACACCGGCACCGGCAAAGTATTGCATTGCTTCTGTTCCTAATTCACCGGGCACTGGTTTATAATATAAAGTTTCCTGCGATAGTGAGTTCTTGACCAGTGCACCCTGATAAGTAATCAGCGGAATGTCCATTTGCAGTTCATTGGCATAAGGCAGAGCTGAGCGAAACATCCTGCCTGTAGCCAGTGTTACCAGAATCCCTTTTTGCTGCACCTGCTGAATAGCGTTAATGCATTTTTCAGATATTTTTAGTCCAGAATCCAAAAGAGTATCATCCAGGTCAATTGCCACCAGTTTTATACTCATCAATTTCTCCTTTATGGCTTATTTAGAGTTTTTAAAGACCCTTCCCATATTATGGATTGAAAGAGATAATAGCGGGATTAGGTGGGTGTATATCGTCTATTTTTTCGCACTTAAATCCCTTCAGCACAGCCCTTTTAGCAGGGAACCAGACATTAGCCCGGCTCCCTGTGAGTCTCCTATTTTGCTTATACAACTAAGGCATGTCAAATAATCGGTCTTCAATCATAAAACTGACAAAGAAACTAATAATACTCAAAATTATCGCGCTAAGTATTGCCCAGCCAAAACCATGGATATCGAAACCTTTAACAGTTACAGATGTTATCCAAAGCATAAAACCATTAATAACAAAGGTAAAAAGACCTAAAGATAGGATATTCACGGGCAATGTCAGTATTATTAACAAGGGCCGTATGATAG
>JAQUBU010000138.1 GCA_028686565.1 Syntrophomonadaceae bacterium | reverse complement strand
AGCAGGATTATTAGCAAATTCCCTGATAACCGGATAATCAGGCAAGTGGCACGCTGCTCTCTGGAATATGGGTGTTTTACAGCACAGAATATCTTTTACCAGCGTTGGGAAGGCGGCATACCAACTACGAATACCTGTAATGCAGCATGTATTGGCTGTATATCGGAGAGCCGTCACGGGATTGCTTCACCTCAAAATCGCTTGGATTATAAACCCAGTGTGGATGAGATAGTGGAATTAGGATGTGCTCATCTGGTGAAAGCCCGTGATGGGATTATAAGTTTTGGACAGGGATGTGAGGGGGAACCTTCTCTTAATGCACGTGATTTATCAGTGGCTATCCAAGAAATAAGGAAACAAACTGATCAGGGAACTATAAATATGAATACCAATGCAGGCTATACTCATGGAATTAAGCTTATGTGCGATGCGGGTTTGGATGCCATGCGAGTAACCCTGTTTTCCTGTTTGGAGGATAATTACCGCCTTTATCACTGCCCCAGCAATTATAATCTGGATGATGTTAAAGCATCAATTGATTATGCTAAAGAACGGGGTGTGAAAGTGTCACTGAATCTCTTGATTTTTCCGGGTTTTCATGATCGGGAGCAGGAATTTGAAGCACTATTGAATTTTGTAAAAAAACATGGAGTGGATATGATACAACTGCGTAATCTGAACATAGATCCGGAAATATTAATGAATACTATGGGTGGCAATGAACCCGGTATAGGAATAGTTAATTTTATCGCCTTGTTGCAGGAAACAATCCCTGAAGTGGAAATAGCATCATATACTCATCCAGTGCAAAAACAAAGGACTTAAGAAGGAAGGTTAATAATGATGGATAAAAAGGGGCCTTATTTGATAAAGGAATTAAAATCCCTGGCAAGTGGTACTCAGCTTTGGGGCAAATATTTGATAATTGACAAAATTGGGCGGAAAACCAAAGACGGAAGGGAAATTATAGAATTAAAGCTAGGAGACCAAACGGGAGAAATTGGTGTAATAGTCTGGGACAATTGTCCGATCAGCGGCAAACTGGAAATCGGAGCGGTAATCGGTCTGCTGGGTGATATGGGAATCTATAATAACCGCGTGCAGATAACTGCCAAGCGGATAAAGGTTCTGGATGAAGACCCGCAAAGCTATTTGCAGAGTCCAGGTATAAGTATTGATAAACTTATACAGGAATTTGACAGATTTTTAATGTCAATCCAAAACCCCTTTTTCAAGGAAGTACTGCAAAGAGTATTTTCCCTTGCTATGAAGGAGAGCTTTTTCAAAGCCCCTGCTGCTAAAAAGATTCATCACAATTACAGTGGGGGATTATTAGAGCATACATTAACCGTAGCAGCTTTGTGTCAACAAGCAGCGCTGACTTATGAGGACTTGAATCTTGATTTATTAATCAGTGGAGCTTTGCTGCATGATATCGGCAAGGTAAGCGAATATGAAATCAAGGTATCGCCACAGTATACAAATGAGGGCAGGCTGCTGGGCCATATAATACTGGGCACTGAAATTCTTTCTGCAGCCATTGCCGAAATGAAGAATGAGGGTATATTGGTTCCGGTCGAACTCGAGTGGATGTTAAAACATATGCTGGTCAGCCATCATGGAGCATTGGAATTCGGTTCACCGGTGATTCCATTGTTTCCCGAAGCATTTGTGCTCAACATGATGGATAATATGGATGCCAAAATGTTTGTATTTAAAAGAAAGATTGAAGAAAATGACGGTGAAGAGGAGTTATTCACCAACTATGACAATTTTTTCGGGCAGCACTTTTTCACCTATCGCTATAAGGAGTTTAATGATTGATAGCTGGAAATATAACGAGGTTAAAGTCTGAAAGAAAAATTTTCATTACGTTTTGTGCCTTGAGTGAAGCGAAAGAATGGTTACAAATATGTCCCCCGCTTTAAGCGGTAGGGGGTTCCCCCCTCGTTGCAGTTTCTTCCGATGCTTAGTTTATGTTAATATTGACAGGTTTAGGTAGAGTATTATGACTTTATTTATAAAATAAGGTTTTAACAGGCTTATCCAGCCAGTCGCCGATCTTTTTCCAGATGCCTTTATAGTTGGCAGCTTGCTTTTTTCGCAAGTAGTCAATATATATTACAGGCAGAAAACCAAACAGAATAACTAATGGTCCGGTTAACAGGCCAAAGCCAAAGCTCTGGGTTTTAGATGATACAATCCGGGAGACTATGGAGGCTAGTATCATTAAAGCGAATAGTAGTAGCGAATGACGTTTTATAGCCAGGTCTTTTATCAAAATGCGTGTATGTAGTCCCATTATCGATAAAATTATAACGATAACCAATATTAAAAAGACCATAATTAACCAATGCATAGAAAGCCCCTTAAAAATTTATTGACCTTTATAAATAAACTAAATTTGATTGAGTTGAAAATTCAAAATTCATAATATTAAACTTATCGACAACTATATTATGTTGGCTCAGAGACCGGGTTATTAATTGTGAACTTTTATTAATTATTTCCGAACGATTAAAGAGCATTTCTTCTGTCGAATATTGCATGACTACTGTTTGCAAGGATTCCTGAATTACCGGGGTCAGCAGGGTGGATTCATATGCTGTTCCCTTCTGACGATAGAGTTTGGCTACACCAGAAGGATTAATATGGTAATGAATTGACAGCAGGGCATTAACTGTCTGCAAATCCCGGCTTGTCAACGGCACTTGCATTTGCATCTGTTGAGGCCGGCAGTCTATGTTGACTATTTGTTGATAGGCGGGCAGTCGCAGATGCATTCCTTCGGATATTACTTGATCTTCAACCTTTCCGCGACTAATTATTATCCCGGCATGTCCATCCGGCACTGCAACCAGCGGATGCATCAGGAATATAGTCAGAAAAAACAGGATGAAAGCTCCTGCTCGCTGCAAATGCTTTTTGGAAAGGTTTATTTCCAATAAAAAATACAATGATATCAATCCCTTCTAGAATCCCCCAAACATAAACATTATTCAACCAGCAGTTAAAAAAATCCTGTCAGAATATGTGAATACCCGTTTTGTATATGTGAATAACCTTTTTGGAACAAAGGATAGCAATAGCTAAGCAGAGAAGAATTAAAAAGGTACCTGATTTTATTCTTGTTTAATGACTCAACTTTCTGACCAAAAGAACAGGCTGAAAAGCCCGGAAAAAGCAATAAAATAAACTGTTTAAAATTCCATATTGACGAACATCGCGAGCTATCTTATATGTTATTGCGAGTGCAGCGAAGCAATCCATCCATCGCTTCATTTTAGATTGCTTCTCTACCGCTCGCAATTATCACGGGTAATAACCCGCCAAGGTAAACGAAAAGCGTTAGAGCATTTTTCATTTACATAATCATTACGGGGGAAGATTGCCGCGCTGCGCTCGCAATGACAGGTTGGCGCTGCGCTCGCAATTATCACGGGTAATAACCCGCCAAGGTAAACGAAAAGCGTCAGAGCATTTTTCGTTTATGTAATCAATTACGGGGGAAGATTGCCGCGCTGCGCTCGCAATGACAGGTTGGCGCTGCGCTCGCAATCACAAGCACACTAGTTTCATAACAATGACAAGTACGCTAGTTATGTCGCATAATATGTCAACTACAAAAGTTGAATTAATGAATTAAGGGGGGCAGCAAAATTGTATCCGATACCCTGGTATGTTGTAATTCTGATTTCCATTCCCCAGACTTTCTTGATTATCAAGCTTGGCGGCGGCCTGTTTAATATAAACATAAACATGCGGCAGTGTTCGATAATGGCAGTAATAATATGCATTTTGGCTTATTTACTGCGCCAAATGCCCTTAATGTTTGGGCTTCATACAGTTATTCTGGTTTTAGTTTTAACCGTTCTCTTGGTGGTGTTAAGTCGTATTGACTGGGGACGGAGCTTTGTTGCAGTTTTACTTGGAATAATGATAGTGGGAGTGGTGGAGAATGCTTTTTTGCCATTTTTTCTTCATATTACATCGAGCAATGTTGCAGATCTGGCAACTAAGCCCTGGCTGAATATTGTTGGGTTCTCGATTGAATTCATTGTGGTCATAATGATATATCTCTGGTCGCAGAAGCACCGGTTCTTTATCTTTGATCTGAACCTGGACAGGCAAAATCAGATCCCTGGCAATAGCACCATGGTCATCATTATAGTTATACTGCTGCAAAACTTTTTACTAACCTTGATAATGAGCAACCTTATTGGCAAACAGGAGGTTTGGAGGCTCAACACCATCATTCCCTGGGCTAATCTGGCATTGATGTTTATTGCACTCCTGGGTGTTTATGCTATTAAAAAACTGGAGGAAAATGCCAGAAACAGCATAAAAATTGAATTATTGAAGACCCATCTCCAGCAAGTGGAAACTCTCTTGCGTACTTTACAGGAGCAAAAACATGAATATTGCAGGCATATACAAGCTATTCAATCACTCATTTATTTAAAACGTAATCAAGAAGCCAAACAATATATAGAAGCCATAGCTGAGGACTACTGGAATACTGAAGATATGCTTTATTCTGGTCACCCGGTAATAAACGGACTGCTAAACAGCAAACGCAGTGCAGCAGAATCACAGGGTGTGGAGTTCGCAGTGGCGGTAAAATGCGATATGGAGAGTATACCCATCCCGCCCTGGGACCTGTGCAGTATATTAGGGAACCTCCTGGATAATGCAGTTGAAGCTGCAATTCAGGATAAAAAGCAAGCCCGGGTAGCAGTTGAGTTTAAGTATGAGTTTGGGCATTATGTAGTATATATTCATAATAATGGCCAGGGCATTTCCTCCAAAGCTAAAGAGCAGATATTTGAACCGGGTTATACAAGCACGGATTCTGCTGGCCGGGGATATGGTCTTTACCTGGTAAAGAAATTGCTGGACCGTTACGGGGCTGACATTGAAATAGTTTCCAAAAAACAAACAAGTGTTGTTGTAAGGATTAAAGAGTCTTATGATGCTGTGTCTGCTTACGAAATGGGATGAAATAATAAGTTTATGAGGATTTATTAGATGTTGAAAGTGCTTGTACTTGAAGATGAGGAATATAATCGGCAGTTTATCAGACAGCTATTGGATGAAATTCCTGTAGTAACTGAAGTCTGGACCACTGCAAGCGGTGAAGCGGCATTAAACATGGTAAAAGAACATAAACCCAATCTTGTTTTACTGGATATTGAATTGAGCGGAGATGAACTGAACGGTCTGCAGGTGGCCAGGAATATTTACCGTTTCAATAAAGATATATCTTTAGTTTTTATAACCGGTTATACAAAATATGCCATTGATTCTTTCGAGGTACATCCCTATAACTACATCTTAAAACCTATAATAGTAAGTAAATTCAGAAATATGGTAGAAGAGCTTGCAGAACGATTAAAACCCGAAAATAAGAAAGTTAATGATATCTTGATCGTAAAGAACAAGAATGAGATATACCACTTGCACAAGGAAAGAATCATATTTATTGAAATACATAATAATGTTTCTCTTATTCACAGTGCTGATGGAATCTTTGATAGTCATTGGACTCTCGCAGAATTCGAAGAAATTCTGGACAGCAGGTTTTTAAGGGTGCATAAATCATTTATTGTCAATCTTGGAAAAATTAAAAAGATCCGGGGTATATTTGATCGTTCTTATGAAATTGAGTTCTACGATTACGAACCCAGAGCATTGATGAGCCGCTATAAATACCCGGAATATAAAAAAAGACAGGGACTGTAATTAATGAGCATGAGGAATGAAATTAGCACAATTCTTCGATATCTCTATAGTATTAACAAAAAGAGAGGGAGGACAATTTGTTTGCTATCAAGAATTATTTCTTAGCGATGGCAGCTTTTACAAATAATGATTTTAACCTCGTGCGGCAAGAAGTCTCCCACCTCAAATAGCCGCAGCGATTAAGAAAGAATATCCAACACTCAAGAAAGCATTGTGGAAAGAATACTTTTGGTCAAGAAGTTTTAGTCTACTGACAACTGGCAGTGCGCCAATCGAAGTTGTGAAACGCTATAATGAAAGCCAGGGTGAGAAAACATGAACAAGGCTTACAAATATCGCATATACCCGACTCCTGAACAGGAAATACTTATCAACAAAACCTTTGTTTGTGTACGGCTTGTCTATAATCGAATGCTTGCAAACCGAAAAGAAGTCTATGAACGATTCAAGGACGATAAGGAATCGCTGAAACAGCAAAAATACTTACTTCCGGCTGATTTCAAGAAAGAATTCGAATGGCTGAA
>JAQUBU010000137.1 GCA_028686565.1 Syntrophomonadaceae bacterium | reverse complement strand
AGCTGCATACCTTTGGAGTAGGCACCAATTCCTTTCCATGCCTTTCAATATAGCTGGGATGAACCAGCTTTTCAATAATCTCAGCTCGGGTAGCGGGGGTTCCTAAACCGCTGCCTTTAATGGATTCGCGAAGTTCCTCATCTTCCAGGAGCTTGCCGCAATACTCCATCGCGGTTAAAAGAGTAGCTTCATTGTAGCGAGCTGGAGGTTGGGTTTTGTGTTTGCCTATTTTGCTGTTCTTAACCAACACGTTATCACCTTTATGATGCTGGCTGAAACTTTGCTCCGGTCCTTGATCATCATTTGTTCCTTCTTTTGGCGAGGTGGATGCCTGTACTTCCCGCCATCCTTTATCAATTACTGTCTTACCCCTGGAATAGAAGCTTTCTGAATTGACCATGGTAATTATAGTAGTTTGTTCATAGCGGAAGGGAGGATAGAGTACGGCTATAAAACGGCGGGCAATTAAATCATAGAGCCGTTTTTCATCCTCACTTAATGATCCCGGATTCAAGGGCTGTTCAGTTGGGATAATAGCATGATGATCACTTACCTTCGAATTGTCTACAAATCGTTTGCCAGGCTGCAGATTTTTCTGCAGCAATGGTTTTATCATGGCGGCATAAGCGCCCACTCCCATAGCCCGCAAACGAATTGTCAGGGTTGGAACAATATCGCTGGTAATATAACGTGAATCAGTACGCGGATAGGTAACCAGTTTATGTCGTTCGTACAAATCCTGCAAGATCGATAATGTTTTTTGGGCCGACCAGCTATAACGCCGGTTGGCATCGCGCTGGAGTTCAGTCAAATCATAGGCTAAAGGTGGAGGCTCGCTTTTGGATTCGGTTTTAATTTCACTTATCCTGCCCTGCTGGCCTTTTAGTTTGTTGTCAATTTCTTCTGCTTTGCTTTGCTCATAAAAGCGTCCTCCGCTGGAACCGCGCCAGTCACCGAAGTAGTCGTCAAACTGCACTCTAACTGTCCAGTAATTAACTGGTCTAAAATTTTTGATTTCATTTTCACGGTTAACCATCATTGCCAGGGTTGGAGTCTGCACCCGGCCTGCATTTAATTGAGCATTGTATTTGCAGGTTAGGGTCCGGGTAACATTAAGTCCAATCAGCCAGTCAGCTTCGGCGCGGCAGACCGCAGCATCATACAGGCTATTGTAAGCAGTTCCCGGCTGCAGGCGGGCAAAACCTTCATTAATAGCCTTATCGGTTTGAGACGATATCCATAGACGTCTGAAGGGCTTTTTCCAGTTGGCCATTTCCATGATCCAACGGGCTACCAGTTCCCCTTCCCTGCCTGCATCAGTAGCGATAACCAGATCTTTTATGTCATTTCTTTTCATAAGACCTTTAATTATCTGAAATTGATGAGAGGTCTGGCGAATAACTTTCAATTTCATTCGTCCCGGCAGCATGGGCAAATCTTCCATGCGCCATTCCTTTAATTTCTTATCATACTCATCAGGTTCAGCAAGGGTCACCAGATGACCAAGAGCCCAGGTAACCACATAGTTAGACCCTTCCATAAAGCCTTTGCTTTTATTGTTGCATTTTAGGATACGGGCAATTTCTCTTGCCACACTCGGTTTTTCAGCTAATACCAGGGATTTCATTTTAATACCTCGATTCAAAGACTACTTGGGCGGGAGTCCACCCTTTTTCTGCTTCTTGTTTCCCGGTTTGCTGGTTCCGTTTCGGTCTTGCGGTCCTTGTTTAATACTCCCCTGGGAGGCGCTTTTTTCCTTCTTTTTTTCAATTAGCTGGCGCATCATTTCTATATCTTTATTATTATCATCCATGGTTTTTCCTCCTAGATATTATTACCGTTAATTATTATACCACAGGAAAAGGCTAATATCCCGATGTGAGATACCAGCCTCAGGGAACAGAGTGCCGAGCCGAGCAGATGGTATCATTGAGCGACGAAGCAGGCGCGAGAAAGCTATGAATTTCTTTCAAGTGCCAAACTTATGTAACGAGGTGAAAATATCTCCCCCGCTTCTTCAATCGGTCGGGTTCCTATTAACCAAACAGGTCAGGTTATAAGAGGCGTTGCCTCGTTGCAGCAGTATGTTGAAATTACTGCGCAGTTTCTTCTGGTGCTTAAATCCCCCGCACTGATACAGCGGTGCAAAGTTACTGCTCGGCAGTTTCTTTTGATGCTTAAACTTGTTTTTTACACTATAATCCTTTCCAGAATGTGTGACATCCCGGACTTCAGTTGAACTTTGCGTTCCTGCTTACGACCATTATGAGTTGCCTCTATCAAGACTTCGCAGCCATGCTGGCGGAAGTTGCGAAAGTAAAGCACTGCCTCACCCCGTTCATCAGCATGAGTTGAAACAACAGGCATCAAAAGCTCACCTCGTGAGTGGTCTGCCAGCAAAGCATTTTTTATCTGATAAACAGCTTCACCTACCCCCATAGCAGCCATTTCGCAAATTTCCCCGGTTATGCTTTCGCTGACTCTTATAAGCAGCAAATCACCAGGTGCTACAGGTCCATTGACATCAACCAGCAGCAGTTCCTGATTTCCGGTTACTGCTCCCTGTCTCCCCAAACGGGCCCGGGCGCAATTGTCATCAAGCAATATTGCATTAAGTATAGCATCTGGAGCTGGCTGGCCGTTTTCATCGAATACCGATGTCCGTATCAAAGTGGCAATAGGTTTAAATTGATAAATAGGTGCCGGTTTTAATGCCACCCAAAAAACTGGTTCACCAGGATCGAGATCGTTAATATCAAGCTCAAATTCTTCACTTAAATAGCGTTTTGATTCTATTCTTATTTTATATGTTTCTTTGGGTAATTCGGTAAAAACCAGATAGCCCCCTGCTTTACGCTGGAAAGCAGCAGGATGTCCATTTAAAAAAACGGAGATATCCGGTTCACTGCTTCCCAGAGCAGTGTATTGATCAATTAACCATAAGACCAGAGATACTCTTTCGCCCAGTCGCAATGTTGAGGTAATAAAGTTATCCATGTTATCTCCTTATACTTTCGTTATTTCAGGATATTATCTTGTTCGGGGAGCTGGAATAAAACCATCGGTATCAATTATAACCGGATAGACCATATAGCCTACTGAAGTACGATAAGGTATATTGGGAAATATCCAAACTTTTTGCATTTCCTCAGGTGCCAGGAAGTAATGCTGAATGTTAATCGCCTCATTTGACTGTCCCAGAGAACCTTGCAAATAGGCATTATCAATAACACTGTTTTCGCGCAATACCTGCATGGCAGCTCCTAAAATATAATTTTCGTCATAGGATCGCTGCTGAATATCAGCATTGGAATAGGCCGTCAGAATGTAATACAAGGTCAGGGCCAGAACTGGTCCTCCATCCGAGCTGCGATATTCGCGATTTTCTTTTAGGGCATAGAGATATAAACCAAGCTGCAAGTCCCCGGTTTCGGCTGGAGAACATAAACCTATCATGTCAGGTGACGGAATTGGTTCAGGTGTCATGGTATCTCGTAATAGTTCTACAATTGATGCTCCTGCATCGGCGATCGCAGTATATGAAGCGATGTTCAGCACCTCCCACTAATATATCGTAATATTCTTATAACTCATAGTAATACTCACCAAGGTCTTCACGCAACAGAACACGGCCAATTTTTTGATATTCGTATTTGGTTGCTCGCAAAATATGACTCATATGTATCGAATCGCAGGCTTCGGCAGCTAAAAAAGCTGCCGAAAGCACTATGTTTTTAATATTGCCCCCGGCCAGTTCGAAACGTCTGGACAGAAAATCAAAGTCAATTTCGGAATGCAGCGGTGTCTGGGCGGGAAACATGGAAATCCATATTTTCTTGCGGTATTCTGCATCCGGAAATGGGAATTCAATAATGAAAGTGATACGCCGTACAAATGCATCATCTAAATTCTTTGACAAGTTGGTGGCTAGAATGGAAATTCCGTCATATTCTTCAACCTTTTGCAGCAGATAGGCAATCTCAATATTAGCATATCGATCATGGGAATCCTTAACTTGAGAACGCTTGCCAAATAATGCATCAGCTTCGTCAAAGAATAGAATAGCATTGCTGGATTCAGCTTCCTGAAAAACATGGCGCAGGTTTTTCTCAGTTTCCCCGATATATTTGCTGACCACCTGGGCCAGATCAATTCTATACAGTTCGAGATTCAATTCTTTGGCAATCACCTGAGCAGCCATAGTCTTGCCCGTACCGGGCAGACCGGAAAACAGCATGCTAAGTCCTCGGCCATAGGCCAGGCGTTTTTCAAATCCCCACTTTCCAAAAACGATATGGCGGTTTTTCATTTGATTGCAGGCCATCATTAGAAGCTCAACCGTATCAGTTGGCAGAATTAACTCCTGCCAAGTATAAACGGTATTGATTTTAGCAGCCGTCTTGCCCAGATAGTGTCTGCCCTGAGCAAAGCATGATGCGTGGAGTTCTTCCAAGGTAATTCTTCCCTCACCGTCACTGCGTCCAAATCCGCTTTCATATGCCTGAAGCAGGGCATTTTTGATCTGTCCCGGAGAAAAACGAAATTTGCTGGCCATTTGTCCCCAATCAACATCAACTGCCATTGTGTATTCTTTACTGAAAATCTCCCAGAGTTCTTTTCTGGCCATTTCATTAGGTAATTTAAAATCAGTTTTATTTTGTGAAAAACTAATTGTAAAATCAGGTTGCTTAAATGATGTTGATGAGAGAATAAATAATGGAGCCGATAATTCTTTCAAAGCTTCCATAAAGTCAGCAATCCGACCGGCTTTTTTTGAGTCAAAATCTTCAATCGATTTATTGTTAATGGAGATGTCTGTCAGTATTGTATCAAAATGGCGAAAACAAGGAACAGCATTTGAAAGCAGGCACTCACGAACAATATTGACCAAACTTCGCTGGAACTCAATTTCAACAACGGGCATTTGAGCAAGATCAATGATAAACAAGGGCGTCTGGAAGTATGAACACAGGTGTTGGACTTGAAAACACTTACCACAGCCCGATGGACCTGTTAATACAGCTAATGGCTGTCTTGCATTTGGTGCAATCAAGACCCTTTCCCACCATGTTCGTAAGCGCTGTTGAATATCGTGATCCAAAAGCAGGGGTTCGAGGGGGCGGGCAGGGGTGCAAAAACGGGTATAAGTATGCAAGAGCGGATCAATTTCCAACGGGTTATGAAAAAAATGTACCAGACGACGGTCCAATTGCAAGCGATTAAAGAGCCTTGTCCCATTCTCATAAGCTTGATCATCGTTTTGCATTAAGTATTTCATTAATGGAGAACTATGTGTAAAGGATAACCGTGCAGCAACTCTTTCCGTCTGGTTGTTGCATAATAATTTTAGGGCCAGATCTATAGTTGGGTATTTACAATTTACATCGTCCTGCAGATAGCTGTAAAGCTTCTCATATTTGCGATCACACTCAACCGCCAGGCACAGGAGCAGACAATTGGCTTCAAAGTGATTAAGGTCAAAAGCCCGAGTTAAGTATTCCAGAGGAAGAAAAACACCATTAGCCATGCTTTTTTGAATTCTTGACTGTATGGAATGTTCCATATAGGCAATTAGATCATTGAGAGAATTGAGTTCGTGTCGTTCATTTTCATGTAAATCACTATAATTCAACAGAGATTCAATTTCTTCTGCCGTGATGAGCAAGCCTTTGAATTGATTGAACTGCATATTACCCTGCAATGAATGTTGTACCTGGATTTGCTTGCGGATCCGCTGGTCCAGGAGCTTTAATTCATCATTGATATGTTCCCACCCGTTTTTGTAGATGGCTATATCCAGGTTGGAATCAGGTTTTGCAGTTGGCATTGAAAATCACCTGCTTAATTTAGCATAGTTTATTATTACTACTCCGTCCGTAAGCTCGGAGTTAATGTATATAACGAGTCGAAAATATTGAAAAGGTTACTAATAAAAGGCGCGATATACCAATAGTTGGTAGCTTAATCTACATTATATACTATAAAACTGCTTCAGATCACCATTTAAAAACGATTTTTTACTATTACTAAAGAGCATGGCGCAGATTAAAATAAATGGAGATTTATACTAAAATATAGTTTAAAGCTTAATAAGCATTATAATAATATTTTAGAGCTTTGGAGAGGAAGGATTATGAATTGGGAACCTGGTTAATATTAATAATTTTAGCTGTTTTGCTAGCGCTGATTATAGGATTATGGATAGTTGTTGAACGCTCAATATTGCCTCGCAAATCAACTATTGCCTTCTGGAATCTGTCTGATTTACCAGTAATGAAAAAGTTGGAAGGTTACATATATGGTGCACGCAGCAGCTGGTATCTCAAACCGGCAACCTGGCCCTGGTTTA
>JAQUBU010000003.1 GCA_028686565.1 Syntrophomonadaceae bacterium | reverse complement strand
CAGTGCCATGGCAGGTAATCCATCAGTTACCAGGTTAACCCACAGAATTTGGATTGGTAACAAAGGCAAAGGCATACCAAACAAAGTTGCCAGCAACATCACCAAAACCTCCCCAATATTGCAACCCAGAAGATAGCGAATAAACTTGCGAATATTATCATATATAGCTCTTCCTTCGTATACTGCGCTGACAATAGTTGAAAAATCGTCATCTGCCAGCACCATTGATGAAGCTTCGCGGCTGACTTCCGTACCGCTGATTCCCATAGCAATCCCAATATCCGCAGTCTTTAAAGCAGGGGCATCATTGACTCCATCTCCGGTCATGGCTACCACATGCTGCTTTTTCTTTAGAACTTTTACAATCCGATTTTTGTGTTCCGGAGAAACCCGGGCAAAAACTCTCTGACTTATCGCTGTTTTGTATAATTCGTTATCAGTCAGTTTATCAATTTCTATACCTGTAGTAACCCGGGGATTGGTTGCTATTCCTATACTTTTGGCGATAGCCTGGGCGGTAGACGGATGGTCTCCGGTTATCATTACCGGAATAATGCCCGCTTGCAGACAATCTGCAACAGATTTATTAACACCCGGACGAGGCGGGTCCATAATTCCGCAAATCCCAAGCAAAGTGAGCTTCTTTTCACTCTCAATATTGTCCAGCTTTTCAAGTTCGCCCGGATGCAGTTTTCTAAAAGCAAAGCCTAAAACTCTCAGTGCTTCAAGTGCCCATTTTTCCTGCAGGCTTAAAAAGTGTTCCTTGCCCTTTGTATTCAAGTCAATAATATTGCCATTAGCCATTATCTTATGACATGAGCCCATTAAAACGTCCAAGGCACCTTTTACAAAAACCCAATATTCATTATCAATTTCAACTATAATACTCATTAGTTTCCGGTCTGAATCAAATGGATTTTCCCTAATTCTCCGATATCTTTCTTTTAATCCGGCCTTTTGGGCCATAATCAATAAAGCTGCTTCGGTTGGATCACCTTGGATCTGATCAATACCTTTTATTCTTTCCACCACCGAATTATTGCAGTTAAACGATATTTCCAATATTAATCTGCCAGCTTGCTCCGTAAGCGGATTGATTTCCTGCATAGCATGGAGAAACCGGCCATGGGGATTGTAACCATCACCTTCAATATCGTATTGGATATCCAGAGTTGCCAATCTTTTAACAGTCATCTTGTTCTGGGTCAAAGTTCCAGTTTTATCTGAGCAGATAATTGTGGTACAACCTAATGTTTCAACTGCAGGCAGCTTTCTAATAATAGCATTTCTTTTTGCCATTCTTTGTACACCCAGTGCCAGGACGACTGTTACAATAGCAGGCAAACCTTCAGGTATAGCAGCTACTGCAAGACTGATTCCAGCCATCAGCATTACTAATATCGCTTCACCGCGGTAAATTCCCAGAATAGTAACCAAAGCACATACCGCCAGACATATAATTATTAGTATTTTGCCTAATTGATCTAACCTGATTTGCAAGGGAGTAAGGGTTCTCTCAGTATTTTTCATCATTTTGGCAATCTCGCCCATAACCGTATCCATTCCGGTAGCTACGACGATTCCCTTACCTCTGCCCCTGCTGATCGCTGTTCCCATAAATGCCATATTAACTTGTTCAGCCAGATGAGGTGTTAGCGCAGTAATATTGACGGCTTTTTTTTCAACCGGAATCGATTCTCCAGTTAATAATGATTCCTCTGCCTCAAGGCTGTGACTTTCAATCAACCTCAGATCTGCCGGAACACGATCTCCCGTTTCCAGAATTATTAAATCTCCTGGTACTAACTCAGTCGTGGAAACCTTGAGTCTTTTTCCATCGCGTATAACATGAGCATAAGGCGAGGTTAGTTTTTTTATTTCCTCCAAAGAACGTTCGGCTTTGTATTCCTGAATAAATCCCAAAATAGCATTTAATATTACAATAGCCATAATGGTTACTGCATCGGCCATAGCACCAACTATTCCTGAGACTACAGTAGCTCCCAGCAATACCAGTACCATGGTATCCGTAAACTGGGCCAGAAACATCATTATTGCACTGCTTCCTTTATCCGACTCAATTAGATTTGTGTATATTTCCTGTCTTTGCTTAACTTGAGATAATGATAAACCATATGTGGTATTGCTTTTGAGTTTTTCTACTACTTCTTCTATATCCATGTTAACCCAGGTATTTTTTGCCATTTATCTGCCTCCATTGAACCGTTTTGACAAATTCTTATTCAAAAGAAGGCAATAAAAGAACGAAGGACAGGTCTTTAGCACCATGTCCTTCGTTTATTAATCGTTATTATATTTATTTTCAGGAATGCTCGTCCAGCCATTTAGCAATAGCTGGGTAAACCTCATTTCGAGCCCGGCTGCCAAATACCAGCCCCCCATGTCCTACATTATAGGTATAACATACTTGATCCTGAGAAGATGTCGCCTCAAGAATAGGGGTAACTTGATTTGGAAGTACGATATGATCGTTTTCGCCGATTAGTACCAGTAAAGAAGCATCAATTTCTTTTAAATTAATCTTCCTGCCCTGCATGATAAATTCATTATGAATTAATTTATTTTCTTTATAAAGATATTGAATCCATTCGCGATATGCTTTACCTGGAAAGTTTACGTTATCATTTACCCATTTGTTTAGGGCTTTCCAAGCTTCAATTGATACTCCTTCATCAATAGACTTCCAAAGCCTGGTATAAGTGGCTACAAAATTATTTACGGGATTTAACATTTTGAGTCCAAAATCGATAAAATCTTTGGGAATTAAATAAAAGGTATCAGTTACCTTGTCCACATCATAAAGTGATGATTGCAGCCAAATACTTGATAAACCAGCATCTTCAAAATCAAACGGAGATGCCACAAAAATCATGTTTTTGATTTTTGGCTGGGGATACAGTGCTGCATACATGGTTGCTATGGTTCCTCCCATGCAGTAACCCAATATACTTATTTCTTTAACATTGGAAAACATGCATACTTTTTGAACAGCACGGGCTACATAATCGCTTACAATCTGGCTGAAACTAAGATCTCTGTCTTCCCAATCAAACTCTCCCCAATCCAAGAGGTAAACATCATAACCTTCATTAACCAGATGTTCCACCAAACTCATACCGGGATAAAGATCAAGAATATATGCTTTGTTTATCAGAGCGTATAACATCAGGAGTGGGGTTTTATGCTTGATGCCATTGGGGTTAACATAGCGGTATAACCTGCATTTATTCTTGCGCCATACAGTTTCTTTAGGAGTCAGTCCAGTTTCGGGCAGAGGATCAAAGAAGAGAATATCTAACCATTTTCCAGTCGTTTCCATCATATGGTCATAGCTCTTTTGCAGCTCGGCTCCCACTTCTGCCGCTGAAGCATGCAGGTACAACGGTTTCTTCATCTTTTCCCTCCTAAGCTAAATATTAATATGCCGGTTTGATTATATGTTCTCTGGGTGGGATAGCAACTGCATCACCATCAAGTATTAACTCACCAAATTGGTTAAAACAGGAGGTTCTTAACTTTACCCGTCCCCGGGGCAGTTTCTCAACTACTTCGGTTTGCGCCCGTACAGTATCGTTAATGAAGCAAGGCAGAAGAAATTTGATATTCTGACTTTCGTATATGGTACCTGCGCCTGGCATACGATTACCTATAACATTGGAAATCAAGCCCACTAATAACATCCCATGGACAACCCGTTTTTTGAAATGGCCCTGCCGGGAACGAACTTCATTTACGTGAAGCCAGCTAAAATCTCCAGTTATTCCTGCATATTGATATACATCAGTTTCAGTTATAGTCTTTTCAACATAATCCATATCACCAACATTTAATTCATCAAAAATATGTTCTATCATTAACAAGCCCTCCTATTAATCTATTCCGGCATATTTGGCTTAGGTTTTTTTGGGTTTAGGTTCAGCAGCTTTCTGTTTACTGCTTCGCCCACTGCCGGTTTTCGCCTCACCTGCAGTATTTTCCTGCTTGTCCAGTTTATTTTTAATGAGGGCTATTTCTTTCTTCAATGAAACGATTTCATCTCTTATCTTACCTTGATACTCCGCCATTTTCAGCAGGCTGTCGGTCATTTTGTTAAAATTATCAAAAAGCTGAAACTCCATCATGTCAATTTTTTCTTCCATGGAAATAACCAATTCAGCTACTCTGGCAACATCCTTTTTAGTCGGATTAATACCTTTTTCAGATAATTTTTCCATCTGTTGACGTGAAACTTTGTTATAAGCCAAGTATTGTTCAAGAGTCTTGTCCAGGAGAGCAACAAAAGTCTCCGTACCAATAAATCCTTTTAGTGCACGCGCCCAATCACTTTCATTATTATAGTATATTTCCTTCCAGACTTCAGCAAAATCAGGCATTTGGATATCTTTACCCTTTGTCTCTGTTTGGTTGACTTTACCAGCATCCTCAGACATGCTTCATGTCTCCTTTCAGCTCTGCCATTGGGTTATATACATAAAGGCGGTTATAGTCAGACCATAACCGCGTTAATGCATAAATATATTTGAGGTATAAATTGCTTTTAGCAAACGCAAATAACTACGGAGCAGTTTCTTGTGCGCTGCTGCAATAAGGCGGGGGGTTTAAGCACCAGAAGAAACTGCGCAGCAGTATCAACATACTGCTGCAATGAGGCAGCGCCTCGTTATAACCTGCCGCCTGTTTTGTTAACAGGAACGCGACCGCTTAAAGAAGCGGGGGGAACTGTTCACCCTATTATAGCTTTTCTACCTTCTTGTTAAGGTCTTCAAATTTTTTATTCAAGTCGTTAAAATAGGTGAAGTTGGGAACATCTACATTATCAAGAGTGGCTGTTACTGCCTCCTGCATCATCTTTTGCATCTGCTGCTGATTCTTTTTAGCCTGCGTCATCAGTTCTTCAACCAGCTTGGTAGTTTCCTCGCGAGCAGTTTTCCTTTGATCCAGATATTTTCTTATCATGTTTTCAATTTGTTCTTGCGACCATGCCATACTGCCAAGCGTAACCAACCACATATCCCATAATTTTTCTGTAGAACTCTCACCCATTGCAATTGCCTTTTTTACATTGTCTTTGTTAACCATAAATGATTCGCTCCTTTCATAATTAAGGATGAATTAATCGGAATATTCTAACAACTCCACCCCCTTATAACTTCCATTTTTATATATTCAATAATATTAATATAACATAAGGAAATATTTTGGATCAGAAGTGCTATATACCATTTTCACCTTACTAATAATAATACCATAAAAAAGCTAAAATGTTAGGGCTTATTTGAAATAGAGAACTGATTTACATATTTGGAATTAATTTTTATAATACTGACTGGAAATATGTTTTGAACTGAGTAAACTCACTAATATCAAAGCTCTCCTCACTGCTGGCACGATAGAAATTTATGTTCTTTTTTTGGAAATATGAATGATTGTCAAGTTCATATACACCAAAAGACTTGGAGACATAATCAATAACTCTCTCCCCAAAAAGAATAATATGCGGTGGTTTTAGAATCTCCATTTCCTCCAATAGAAATGGCAAACAACGAATAATCTCTTCATTAGAAGGTTTTACAGTTATACCGGAACATATATTAGATTTCAGGAAACAAATATTATCTTTATTTAGCAATTTATTATAGGTTGAACAACCATCTGTTAAATTATTCAAATTGTGGCGAGCTGTGCAAGCTTTTGGTTCACATCTAACCAAAAAGGTATGATAGATATTATCTACATTTAGTTCATTCTTTATAAGATTACGCAGATTAATTAACCATTTACTATCTTTTGTGTTTTTATTATCAGATTCGAAAACCATAAAGACCTCCGGATCCAATTCTCCCTTGCCAAATGAAGGTTTGTAAACACATTTACTCAAAGGCAGACAGCGTTGGCATTTGGCTATTCTATCTTCCATATCAATTATCCTGCGAATGCTTTCTTCTCTGTTATCGAACGACATTGTTCCCTCCCTGACAACTATTATTAATACCGTTTTTAGCCAAAATTACCATTTCTCTATTAATCACATCTTCGACAAGCATTTTGAATTTCCTTCTTTATTTTATATTTCTTGCGCACTAACTTAAATTAAATTTTTATTTAGAGACAGCAAAAGAACCGTTGACATTTACTAAATCAACGGCCATATTTTTTGCAATAAATTACTTGTCTTTTATTTTATAGAGATACTCCCTGGTACGTGTACTTACACCCCAGGTTGAATCTCCCATCTTTGAGCAGATATAACTGCGCATATTAGGGTCAAGATCAGGATCATTGATATCAAATATTAAGAAAAACACTTTTAATATATCTAATATATTAGTAAAAAGTCTTTCGGTTGGAGCTTTCTTTAATAAGCTATCATTTTTTCCGTAGAAATAAATAAGCCTCTTTATTACCCACATGATTTCTGCATTATTCCATATCTTTTTATCAATTATCTCATTAAGTAAATCATCAGGCCCTATGGTATTTTCTTTTTGCTCAATCTCCTGCCATTCCTGACTACCCAAAATAGTATGCGGTATGCCAAACATGGCCTCGATATTTTGCTCCACGATATTACCTCCATAATTTCACATACTGTTTTTCAATCAGCAGAATTGGTTAGCGAACAATCCTTCTTCCGCCAACATAATTACCTCCATAATAACCATTACTTAGTGATGAATTAATCACTCCTCCACTGCGTGGTGAACTGGAATGAATAAACTGGTTATTGCCCGAATAAATACCGACATGATCAATACTGCGCCCCCCGCAGGCAAAAAACACCAAATCGCCAGGCAACAAATCTGCCTTGCTGACTTCAGTACCATTATTGTATTGTGCAGCTGCATTATGCGGTAAATCAATATTGAACTGCGCGAATATATAACGAACAAAACCTGAACAATCAAAACCGCCAGGGCTTTGTCCCCCATAACGATAAGGTGTTCCGAGATATTCCTGTGCTTTCTCAATAATTCTGCTGCTATCTAAAGGGTTTCCGGCTCTGGATGGTGTTGGCTGAACGTTTGCAGTCTGGAGATTATCAGTTGGAATTGAAGCTGTCTGAATGATTAATTTATCGCCGATTTTAAGAAAGGTCGAATTTAGATTATTAGTCTTTTGGAGATTTTCAACAGTAGTGCCATATTTCATGGAAATCGCCCACAAACTATCTCCTGATTTAACTGTGTATGTAGTTTCAGCAGCCATTAGACTTGTCCCGCTAAAAAGCGTAATAATCAATGTAAGACAAATAATATATATGCTCCTAGTCATTCTTTCCCTACCTTTCGCAGACATTATAGGTTTGTTAGCCTATTCTACACAGGTAGGTCAAATTCCTGCAGGATTATAAAAATTTTAACATTTTCGCTAAGTCTTTCTTCTATAGTTCATTATTTTTGCCATCATTTCTTCATTTATAAAACCAGATCCCAGGCTGTTACGAAAACTTTCCTTAGTATTGCCATGATAATCTGAACCTCCGGTAATTAATAGATTGTTTGTTCTGCTGATGCCCAGAAAATACTCTATTTGGCTTTCATTATGTTGTGGGTAATATACTTCTATACCTTGAATGCCTAACTGAATTATATTAGTTATTGTTTTTTGATTAGAAATCAGACCGGGGTGAGCCAGTACCGGTATGCCTCCGGAGGTTTTTATTAAATCAATGGCCTCTTCGGGCATAAATTTATAACGATTTACATAGGCCGGTCTTCCCTTGCCAATGAATCTATTAAATGCTTCCGTTATAGTAAAAACATAACCATTCTGAATTAATGCCGATGCAATATGAGGCCTGCCGATTAAATCACCCTTGGCCATGCACTGTACTTGTTCAAGGCTAATCAGCAGACCTAATTTTTTCAGCTTATCAATCATTTTTTCAGCTCTTTCAAATCTAGCTATTCTTATTTCTTCCAGGCGCTTTTTAAGTCTCAAATCATAAAAGTCAATAAAATAACCTAGTATATGTACTTCCTCTTCCTCATATTCAGTGTTCATTTCAATACCTGCTATTATATCAATATTGAGCTGTTTTTCTTTCTTGTATAGCAGGGCAGGTTGCAAACCATCGACTGTATCATGATCGGTAATGGCAATACCCTTTATATTGAGCTTGACTGCCAAATCAATAATTTCAAGCGGACTTAGTATTCCATCCGAGGCTGAGGTGTGAACATGTAAATCATAAACCATCAGGCATCTCCTTGTTGTCAATTACCGCTTTTATGACTCGCAGGGCATTCTCACCCAAAACCATATCCGCCTCCTTTGGGCTGAATCCTCTTTTTAACAACTGTTTCTCCAAGCCAATATATCCCTGTACACCAGTTAAAACGATGTTATCCGCACCATCAAAATCCGAACCCAGGCCGACATGCTCAATACCTATCAGATCAGCGATGTATATTATATGGTCAATGAGGTCATCAAGTGTACTCTTTTTGCCTTCCTTAACAAAATCAGCAACCTGATTCACGCCTACTACACCTTTATTACAGGCAAGTATCTTTAGCTGCTGATCATCTAAATTTCTCCAGTGTTTGCACAGTGCTCGGGCATTGGCATGACTAACCATTATAGGGTATTTATAATATTCAAAAGCTTCATAAAAGCCTTTCTCCGCCAAATGAGATAAATCCAGAATTATACCTAGTCTGTTCAATTCCGCGATAATTTCCCGTCCTTTCAGACTTAAACCGCCAGCTTTATCGCCTTCATATAAGCCATCTGCCAGATGATTGCGATTGTTCCAGGTTAGTCCCAGGCTGCGCAACCCCAACTTGTATAGAATCCTTAATATCTCCGGATCTGTTCCCAGGGCTTCACCTCCTTCGAGGTGCAATAAACATCCAATCTTTTGCTGATTCGCAATATTTTCAATATCACTATATTTATGAATCTGGTAGAGCTGTTCGAAATTATTCTCCATTTCATGGTTGAATTTATCAAGCTGTTTTAAAATTTGCCGCAGGGCATTATTGGCTTCTGCCGGCATGGTAAATAGAGCAAACACTTGTACTTTTATTTTGGCCTGCAAAGCTCGCTTAATATCAAAGTGGCCGCTATTTACAAGTATTTTCTCTTTTTTTTCATATATGGCAGAAATGGTATCACAATGCATATCAACTATTTTCATAAATTTCTCTCCTAAAAAAACAACCTGCCTTCCAGCAGGTTATTATTATAATTATTTACAACTTAATGCTTATTTATCTGGGTTCAATTATTAATTTTATGGCAGTTCTCTCTTCTCCGTCTATTTTAATATCAGTAAAAGCCGGTATACAAATCAGGTCCATTCCACTTGGAGCAACAAATCCTCTGGCTATGGCTATGGCTTTGATCGATTGATTAATGGCACCAGCACCAATGGCTTGTATCTCGGCAGCTCCCTTTTCACGTAAAACTCCGGCAAGCGCCCCCGCAACAGAGTTGGGACTGGATTTAGCTGAAACCTTTAATACTTCCATTAAATAACCTCCCTTAATATTGATAAAATAGATTCGTTGCTCTCTATTATGTATATTCTAAGTTTAAATGGTAATTCCTTCTTTTTGCAATATTGTTTTTGGTTATTATTTCTATTTATTTCATCTAAAAGCAAGCATATAGTGCGTGCTTTATGCTTATAAGACATATTTAATTGTCGGTATATGCAACAGTAACTTCAATTTTAAATAAAAGTGTTAAGTTTAAAGAGTGAAATGCTTATATATTTGAGCAGGAAAGGAAATATTGCAGTAGCTGTATCTTTTTGATATTAAAATAGGATTTTGGTTATTGTCTAAGCGGGTGAACGGTAGGAAATCCTTAATATGCTTTTGATCAAATTATTATCTTCATCTATATCTAGAATAACTCCTTGTAACTGAGCAGGACCTTTGGCTACTTCCAGGCGAACCGGCCGTTGAGTTAAAAGTTTTGTTATAACCTGTTCTTTTTCCATACCCAGTATGGAATTTTCCGGCCCGGTCATACCTAAATCGCTTATATAGGCAGTTCCCCCCGACAGTATTTTTTCATCAGCAGTCTGGATATGGGTATGAGTTCCTAAAACAGCTGAAACCCTTCCATCAAAATAGTGAGCAAAAGCCAACTTCTCTGATGTTGCCTCAGCGTGAAAATCTACAATTATTATGTCAGCCTCCTTTTTCAGATCACCCAGAATCTCCTCAACACTTCGAAAGGGACAATCCAGAGCAGCTAAAAATACCCTTCCCGAAGCATTAATTACAGCCAGCTTTTTATTAAAACCTGCTGTATAAACATGGAACCCTTGTCCAGGACAATATGAAGGATAATTAATCGGTCGAATTAAACGAGGTTGATCATCAATAAACGAGAATATGTCTTTGTTATCCCAAACATGATTGCCCATTGTCAGGACGTCAATATTCATAGATAACAATTCTTGCATAACATCCCGGGTTAAGCCTCTTCCTCCAGCCGCATTCTCCGCATTGGCGATTGTAAAGGAAATATTATATTCTTTTTGAATGCCTGGCAATAAGCTGCGGATAGCTTGTCTGCCCGGTTTACCTACAATATCACCCAAAACAAGAATTTTCAATAAGAGTCCTCAACTTTCAACTGTTAAATACCATAACTTTGCCTTCCTGACGATAGGCCAGGAAATTATTGGCACCAGCATTTCCAGTGTTTATTTTCTTAAGCAGGTTTTTCTTTAACCTTTTTTTCAGCGAATCTTGTATAACTATTCTGCTATTATCCTGCAGCATATAATTATTAAATTCTTCACTCACCATAAGCAGCAGGAGTTCAATTTCTTCCTCACATATTGTCTTGATATCGCGTTGAACTCTCAAAAAATTAACTCCACCGTTTTCATGAAAAGACAAATCTAAAAGTGAGGGCTGTGTAGATGTTATTTTATGGTACATTATCAGGCAATTCTTTAACTTGTTCAGGAATATTTCTTTTACGTTTTTATCGATATTCTGAATTAAAGCCAGTTCAAAATATATTTTTTCTTCATCTGCTTGATATTTAACTGCGTTTAATTCCGGATATTTCAGAGATACGCTAATAAAAATATCCAGACCTTTATCATTGCTCATTAACATTTTCCCCTTATGACATGTTTTTAAGCATCAGTGGAAAGGTCTTTTCTTTCGCACCGCTGCAACAAGGCGGAGGATTTAAGCATCAAAAGAAACTGCGAAGTAGTTTCAATATATTGCTGCAACGAGGCTGCACCTCGTTATAACCCGACCCCTGTTTTGTTAATAGGTACCCTGCTGCTTAAAGAAGCAGGGGGCATCTTTCAACTAATTATAAGTTTTTCGTCACCAATCATTAAAAGTCCTTTAAAATCTTAATGAGAATTTGTGGCAGCTATGAAATTGCAAAAGCTATTCCTCTAATATCTATTTTGGAATATATAGTGATTTTGCCTAGCAATAAAAAAAAGGGCTCCGTAAAGCCCTTATAATAAAGCTATGATCAAAAAATAATGATTACTTGGCAAATTCGACTGATCTGGTTTCTCTAATAACCACTACTTTTATCTGGCCTGGATAATCAAGTTCGTGCTCAACTTTGTCCGCTATTTCGCGGGCAAGGTTTATAGCTTTCAAATCATCGATTTCTTCAGGTTTAACAATTATGCGAATCTCTCTGCCAGCTTGTATGGCAAATGTTCGTTCTACTCCGGCAAATGAATCAGCAACTGCTTCAAGTTTCTCCAAACGCTTGATATATGTCTCCAAGGTCTCTCTGCGTGCGCCTGGCCTGGAAGCTGATATGGCATCTGCTGCCTGAATCAGATTGGCTTCAACCGTTTCAGGAACTATATCACCGTGATGAGCAGCTATTCCATGAATAACATCTTTATTCTCCCGGTATTTCTTAGCCAAATCTACACCAATTTCAACATGAGGCCCTGATACTTCATGATCTACTGATTTGCCAATATCATGAAGCAAGCCCGCCCGTTTGGCCAGCATAATGTCCACTCCTAATTCAGCAGCCATAATACCGGCAAGATGTGCAACTTCAATTGAATGCCTAAGTACATTTTGCCCATAACTCGTGCGGTATTTTAACCTACCCAGGAGTCTAATCAGTTCGGGGTGCAGTCCATGTACTCCAACCTCGAAAGCGGCTTGCTCACCCACTTCCCGCATCTCCTGTTCTATGTCTTTTTTAGCCTTTTCCACCATTTCTTCAATCCGGGCTGGATGAATTCTTCCATCTGACACCAAACTACCCAGAGCCACTCGGGCTATTTCCCGGCGAATGGGATCAAATGAAGATAGTATTACCGCTTCAGGTGTATCATCAATTATTAAATCTACTCCTGTCAATGCTTCAAAGTTGCGTATGTTCCGCCCTTCTCTACCAATAATACGACCTTTCATCTCATCATTAGGTAAAGGTACTACCGATACCGTAGTCTCTGATACTACATCAGCGGCACATCTTTGAATCGCCAGTGAAACAAGGTTTTTGGCCCTTTTGTCAGCTTCTTCCTTGGCTTGCGCCTCCAAATTCTTTATCAATATGGCTGTTTCCTGGCGTATTTGTTGTCCAACATTATATAACAACAATTCTTTGGCCTCTTCAGAACTCAAACCAGAAAGACGTTCTAATTCCTTTAATTGTTGTGTCATAATAAGTTTCAAATCCTGCTGGGTTTTTTCGTTGTCCTTTTCCTTTTCAAGCAGAATATTTTCTTTTTTCTCTATGTTCTCAGTTTTCTTGTCCAGACTTTCTTCTTTCTGAATTATCCTTCTTTCAATTCGATCCAATTCACGACGTCTTTCCCGGTTATCTTTTTCAGCTTCTTGACGAGCACGATGTATTTCATCCTTGGCTTCCAATAGAATCTCTTTTTTCTTGGCTTCTGCTTCCTTACCTGCTTCATCCAATATTCTGGAAATTTCTTCTTCAGCCTTGCCCATCCTGCTTTCTGCAATAGTTTTCCTTGCATAATATCCGGCAATAATACCTACAGCCAAAGACAGAGTAATAACTAAAAAACTTGCTACGCTATTTATATTTTTCACCTCCTTTTACACAATTGTTTAATATAATACAGTTTATTTAACAACAGAAAAAACCGAGTCCTAACTCGGTTTCAGAAGAAGTACCTACCTTTAAAAGTTATCATTATTCACCATTGTATTTATACTGCACAAATCAAGCGGATAAAGCCCAATTATCCCCTTAAGCTATTCAGCTTCTGCACATTGGTGAGTTTGATAACTCACTTTAACCCTAACAGACAACCCTGTAAATATATACCAAGCACCATATATCAGTATATCGTGCATACTTCCATATTTTTAAAATGCTAAAATCTATACTAATCTCAAGCAGTCTATACGGTCAAATTATTGGCAAGACTTCTAACCGGTAGTCTGCTCTAATTTTATTTACTTTCCATAATGATGTCAAGTTTCCTCTACAGGGATTGGAGCTATTTCTATTTCTTTTACCCCATCTTTGATTCTAGACTCCAATAAAGCACAAATTTCAGGATTGTTTCTTATATATTCCTTGGAGTTTTCTCTGCCTTGTCCCATGCGTTCACCATTGAAAGAATACCATGAGCCACTTTTTTGAACAATCTCACTGTTTACGGCAATATCTAAAAGGTCACCTTCCTTTGAAATCCCGGTTCCGTACATAATATCAAACTCAATAGACTTAAAAGGGGGCGCAACTTTATTCTTTACCACTTTAATCTTGGTCCTGTTGCCAATAAGATCTGTCCCTTGCTTAATAGCTTCACCCTTACGTACTTCTATTCGTACGGATGAGTAGAATTTTAATGCACGACCACCGGTAGTTGTTTCAGGGCTGCCATAGATTACACCTACTTTGTCCCTAATTTGATTGATAAATAATACACATGCATTAGATTTGCCAATATGAGCGGTAAGTTTTCTCAAAGCCTGTGACATCAAGCGGGCTTGCAAGCCAACATGAACATCTCCCATGTCTCCATCCAATTCAGCTTTTGGAACCAGTGCCGCTACCGAATCGATTACCACAATATCAATTGCTCCACTTCTTACCAGAGCTTCAGCAATTTCCAAAGCCTGTTCCCCATAATCAGGCTGCGCAACGAGAAGATTATTAATATCTACACCTAATTTGCGGGCATAAAGAGGATCCAAGGCATGTTCGGCATCAATGAATGCCGCCATCCCTCCCTCTTTTTGCGCTTGAGCTATCGCATGCAATGCTACTGTTGTTTTACCTGAGGATTCAGGTCCGAATATTTCAATAACCCGGCCTCTGGGCAAGCCGCCTACTCCCAGCGCTAAATCCAAAGACATACAGCCAGTTGAGATAACTTCCACATTCATATTGAGTGCTTCTCCCAATTTCATTATGGACCCCTTGCCAAACTGTTTTTCGATATTCTTAATAGCATTGCCCAGAGCTTCAACTTTCCCCTTACTCATCTCATTATTCTCCATTTTAATCCCCCTCAAACATATGTTCGCCTTCGTAGATTATAATACTTCAAGCAAAATATTGTCAATTAATTTCTACCCATTCAGATTAATTTTACCAAGTGGTATATATCTTGGCCCGCTGGAAGACAATTGGCTTTCCATAAAACAAAACTCCTGAACAGTAAAATCAATCATTGCCATATTTTTGTTAATATTGTAAGCCTTATTTAAAAGCTCGTTTTGGTGAAGATCTGAACGAATTCTTCCCAGGGTAAGGTGATAACCGCGCTGTTTTTCAGGCTCAAAGCCTATTTGCGATAAATAGGCATCTACCCTTTCACCTAAAAAACCAGCCTTGTCCACTTCTCCTTCCAGTCCCATCCATATTACCCGGGGTCTTTTGCTATTTGGAAAATAACCAATTTGCTTGGTTGATAACTGGAAAGGAGGACATGATTCTCCGACCGTTGTCAGCCTTTGCAAAATATCATCAATATAACTTCTATTTATATCTCCTAAAAATTTTAATGTTAAATGATAATTCTGATATTCTACCCATTTAATATCTGCTGCAACCAATTGCAACTCATTCTTAATCTTATCTGCATGTTGCTTTACAGTGTCAGGCACTGGGATAGAAATAAATGTTCGCATTCTAAAGTCCTCCGTAAATCAGGTATCTTCTTAATAAATCCAGGGCACTCTTGGCAGCCAGTATGCGTACAGCATCCCTTTCACCTACAAATCGCATTTCTTTAACCGAACACGAATGAGCATCAGCCAATGCAATGTAAACCAATCCTACAGGTTTTTCATCACTTACACCTTCAGGTCCGGCAATGCCGGTAACAGCCATCCCAATATTGGCACCCGATTTTCCCAATATCCCTCGTGCCATTTCATCAGCGGTTTCAGAGCTTACAGCACCATATTGCTTTAACGTGATATCACTTACTCCCAAAAATATCATCTTTGCTTCATTGCTGTACGCAGTAACCGAACCCCAGAAATATTTGGAACTGCCTGGTATATCAGTAATCATTTTGGCTAAAAGTCCGCCCGTGCAAGATTCTGCCAAAGCTAATGTTTTTTCCTGGCTTAATATTAAGCTGCCTGCAATGGCTTCTAATCGGTCTTCATCCAAGCCAAATATATTCCTGCCCATTTTTTCCGCTATCTGATTTGCAATTTTTTCCAATATTTTTTTACTATGCTCTAAATTTTTGCCTTCGGCAGTGATTTTTATATGGACTTCTCCATCCTTGGCTAACAAAGCGAGACTATATTCCTTTGAACCATGCATCAAATCGCCCAGTAAATCTTCTACCTGTGACTCTCCAGGACCCAGCACTTTAATCGTTTTTCGAGCTATAATGTCAATGGCAGGGAAATCATTCTTCAATAAGGGTTCGACCTCGTTTAAAAACATATTTTGCATCTCACGGGGCGGGCCAGGTAAAAGCACTATAACTTTATTATCTTTTTTTAAATACATACCGGGAGCAGTGCCACGCGAATTTTTTAGTATTTTAGCCTGGCGGGGAAACATGGCCTGTTTTAAATTACATCCAGGCATCTGGCGTTCTCTGCGGCGAAAGAAATCCTCCAGCCTCTTAACCTCCTCGTCGACAGTTATCATTTCGCAGCCCAGCACTTCACATGCTACCTCTTTGGTTAAATCATCGCTGGTAGGACCCAGTCCCCCGCTCGAAATAACAATATTCGCCATATTTAAGCCCATTTCAAAAGCGGTACGTATATATTCAACACTATCACCTACCGTACTTTTGCCTACTACTTTTATGCCCGCAACTCCAAGTTGCTCTGCTATAAAAACCGAGTTGCTGTCTATAGTTGAACCCAGCATCAACTCAGTCCCGGTCGATATGATATAGGCTTTATACACTGTTCGTCAACTCCTATAAAAAAAATAAATACACTTTAATTCGAAACTATAATACATCCTATCTTATAGTCTTTTGCTTTTAAAGTTGTTCTTTATACATTTTCTACATAGAATAGACTTAACCTGTTATTGTTGAAATTTTTCCAAGAAGCCAAGCCTGACAATATCATTAAAATACTAATAGGCTAATTAAAGAGCCAGCATGGCATCTTAATTAGCCTATCTTAGTTAAGTATTAACTTGGCAATAATCTATGGTATAAACTCAATAAATTGCTCCCGGTCAATACTCTCCTCAGTTATCAAATACTCCGCCAATGTCCTTAAACAGTCCTGCCTATCCTGCAAAACACTTCTAGTCTTGTTTTCCAAGTCACTTATTATTGATTTGCACTCTTCATAAAAAATCTCGCGGGATAGCTTTTCGACATCAACAATCCCCAGCGAGGAAAGCCCGTCCCCAACAATTTCACGCGAAAGTTTCCATGCTTGGGCAAAGTCGTTTTTTGATCCGGTACTGCGGTTTCCCAATGCCAACTCCTCAGCAACCGCACCGGCTAATGCAACTATAATTTGTTTTTCCAATTCTGCCCGAGTATATAGATACTGGTCATCGGCTGGCGACTGACGCATAAAACCCAGTGCCATTCCCCGTGGAATTACTGTCAGAGAAGATACCGAACCAGGGTTTACATACTCACTAACCAGTGCATGACCACTTTCATGATAAGCAACCCGTCTCATCTCATCATTATTAGGACGGCGATCAAGTTTTTCTCCCATTATAACTTTGTTAACCGCTTCCAAAAAATGGTTCTTATCAATGGTCGCAGAATTTTCACGCAGGGCTAGAATTGCTGCTTCATTTGCCAGACTTTCCAAATGCGCTCCGGAAAATCCAAACGTCTCCCGGCCTATATCTTCAAGCATAAAGTCATTACTTAGCGGTTTGTTCCGGGTGTGGATATCCAGGATTTTCACTCTTCCCTTTTTGTCGGGCAATCCCACCTGAACCTGTCGGTCAAAACGCCCGGGACGTATTAAAGCCGGGTCCAGCAAATCAACTCTGTTGGTTGCTCCTATTATTAACATTCGAGGGTCTTTATTTTGCGTTAACCCATCCATTTCAACCAGCAACTGGTTGAGGGTCTGGTCATATTCCATGTGACTCGAATTGCTTCCTCTTTTGGCTCCTAAAACATCAAGTTCATCAATAAATAGTATGGCACTGCTCTTATTTATCTTCTGGGCTTTTTTACGGGCATCACTAAAAATCTGCCTTATCCTTTTAGCACCTACACCTGCATATATTTCTATGAATTCCGATCCCGAAGCAGCAATAAACACTGAATCAGTATAGCTGGCTGCAGCTCTCGCCAACAAGGTTTTACCCGTACCAGGAGGACCCACCAGTAAAATTCCTTTTAAAGGCCTTATGCCCATCTTGATTATTTCTTCCGGTTTACGGATAAATTCCAGTGCTTCCTTAAGTTCATTTATAGCTGTGTCTTGACCTCCAATATCATCAAAGCTAAGCAATAGATTATTTTTTAACCCATTACCCACGTCCTCCAATTTCATATTCCCCTGGGTTTGAATAAAAAAATAGAATCCGCCTATTATAATTCCAATGAATACCAGAGGGGTAACGTTAATTCCAATAACAGCCAAAAAGATAACCAGCGCAACGACCGAGCCTACGACAATTTCTTTCAAGACAAATCCTCCTCTTTAGCTGATACCCTATTTTATTTCCTGGCGATTGATTATTTCATATAAAAAGTGATTGCCATCATAAATCTGTATAAATAAATGCTCGCCATCAATAAAAATATTATGTTTCATATTTCTTTTTTCAGCCTGTCTGGCTATTTCTTCATTCAGCCATATATACTTGTTGTTAGCCAATGATTCATACACTGCAGGTTGCAGTTGACTAAATAATTTTTGCAAGCTGGTATTGCGCTGGTCCTTTATGACTAGTTGATATTCCCTCGCACCCAGTTTGGACTCTATTGCCTTAACAATTTCAATATAAGATTTTTGAATATCGCTGGATTTGTTTAAATACACTTTTATTTCATATTTTTTGCCCTGCTCGTTAATATTTACCTTTTGTACAAGCTCAACAGTTTTTATCTGATTGTCCAATGGTTTTTTTATACCCCATTCTTCATAAAAATAAAAGGCAGCTAAAAAAACTCCCAGAGATAAAATCAGGGCAATTATAGATACTAAAACCCTAAATTCATTCTTTTTCATTTAATTTCGCACTCCTTTACCGCATTATTATATCATACACAATACCCCCAGGACCGAATCAATATCTGGTAAAACCCCAATAAATGCCCAAAAGAGGCTCTGTTGCCAGAGCCTCTTTGAGGCATTTATATTTAATTTTTCAATCTGCCTTCTTGTGTCCATAAGCGACGATCAAATTCCAAATTAAGTATGTAAAGGAAAACAATTCAATCACCGAAGAACTGCGTAGCAGTTTCTTCGCACGGCTACAACGAGTCAGGGGATTATTTCTGCCCCTAAGTCCTCACATCTAACTTTATTTGTGTAATTGAAAGCGATAAAAATATTCCACACCTGATAAAATGGTGATAATTACTGCAAAATACATTGCCCACGGCCCTAAAGGCAAAGGAATATAAGGTTGATAAGCTTTCTCTAATATTATCAGCAAAACCGCTATAACTTGGCTTACGGTCTTTATCTTCCCCAGCTTGCTGGCAGGAATAATAACCCCCTCTTCAGCCTTGACAATTCGCAGTCCAGAGACTGCAAATTCCCTTCCCAGAATAACGATTGCAATCCAGCCATGAATTCTTCCAAGCTGCACTAAAATTATTAATGCAGCTGTAATCAGAAGTTTATCTGCTATGGGATCTAAAACAATCCCCAGTTTGGTTACTTGTTTCCACTTTCTTGCCAGATAACCATCCAAACTATCAGTAAGAGTAGCTACGATAAAAACAGCAGCCGCAAAATAATCCCCATATGGCATCCTGACCATCAAAATGATTACGAAAACCGGAATCAATATAATACGCAGGAGCGTAAGGCTATTAGGCACGTTCATTAGCCAATTCTCCAATCATGTCATAGTTTCTTACTCCAATTAATTGTACATCATAAAATTCGCCTTTAGTTAAACGAGATTTGCATTTAACAATGGTTAGTCCATCAACCTCAGGTGCCTGATAATAACCTCTGCCAATATATAAACCTTTCCCGGTTTGCGTGGAAATCAATATTTTTTGAACACTCTTGATTCTGGAAATATTCTTATGGCGGTTTATTTTTTGTTGCACATTTGTGATTTCATCAAATCTTTGCGCCTTGATTTCCTCATCTACTTGAGCATCCATCATCGCAGCAGGGGTTCCTTCTTCAGCAGCATATGTAAATATACCCAGACAATCAAATACAGTTTCACCTACAAAATCATAAAGCTGCTGAAAATCCGCCGCCTCTTCGCCTGGAAATCCGACCATCACGGTGGTTCTTAACACCAATCCATCAATACGTTCCCGCAGATCACTAATAAGTCTGCGCAGGTCATTAACATCCTGATGACGGTTCATAAGCTTTAGAATCTTATTGGAAGCATGTTGAATAGGGATATCCAGATATGGTATTATCTTGGTTTCGCTGGCAATGGTATCTATTAATTCGTTATTAATATGCAGCGGATGCAAATACATTAAGCGAACCCATTCCAAACCCTCAATTTTATTGATTTCCTTAAGAAGTGCAACCAGCCTGTGTTTGCCATAAAGGTCCCAACCATAAACCGCTGTGTCTTGAGCAATCAGGGTTATTTCTTTAATCCCGCGTTTAACCAGGTCCTTCGCTTCAAGTATCAATTCTTCAAGAGGTCTCGACCTGAGTTTTCCTCTTATGGAAGGTATGGTGCAGTATGTACAGTGATTATTACATCCTTCACTTATTTTTAAATATGCCGAACCAGGCGGTGTAGTCAGAATTCGTGGTCCTTTTTCAATAAATAACTCCGGCAGCGCCCCGGTTGCCGCAATACGTTTGCCCTTCTGCACTTCCTCAACTAATTCATTAATTGCAGTAAGAGAAGCAATCCCTGCTATCCCATCCAACTCAGGCAATTCATCGAGTAATTGCTTTCCAAATCTTTGGGACAGACAACCAGTGGCAATAAGATATTTTAGCTTGCCCTGTGTTTTCAATTTTCCAGTTTCCAGAATGGTATCAATAGCTTCTTCCTGAGCTGAGCTTATGAATCCGCAAGTATTGATTATGATAGTTTCGGCATCTTCCAATGAGCTTACTATTCTATGTCCTGATTTTTTTAATAACGCCATCATTATCTCGGTATCAACACGATTCTTCGGACAGCCCAGACTAATAAATCCAATATTCACCCGCTCTTACTCCTGTCCTGAATCCTGATTATCAGCTAGGAATTCCTTATCCACTACTTGACCACTGGCACCCAGCGGACTTTGTTTGACTCCATTAAAAGTAATTTCAATACCTCCGGCATTACCAGCATTTATATATACTGATTTTTTCCCTTCATAGATCCGATTTTCTCCAGCCGGAACAATACCCGTATATTGGGAAACCCCATCAACTATAATATTAAGCCAGCAATTTTGTATTACCTTGACCTCCAGTTTAACCCCTTGCGGTTTATTCTCTGTTGTTTTTTCTGCCGGTTTAGCAGGTTCTTTTTGCTTATCAACAATTTGAGGAGTGTTGTTTTTAACACCGTTATCAGTAATAATTCCTGCCAGATAGTTGCCAGCCCAAAGTACAATCATCAGGAATACTACACCATATACAACATTCCGCCAGGGAATCTTGCGTTTTAAATTAACGGGGTTGGTATGGACAATAACCGTATCTTCATGATGTTCTTTACCATAGGCTAAAAGTTTAAACTCACTTACCATATGATTTTCGTCAAGATTTAATAATTTAGCATATCTTTTTACAAAACCAATGGCATAGACCTGAGGGGGAAGAGATGTAAAATCATCATTCTCCATCATTTCCAGATAGTATTTTCTTATTTTTGTTTCCTCTTCTACCTTTTCCAGGGTATAACCTAGTTTTTCTCTTTCTTTCCGTAAGATTTCTCCCCATGACACATAAATCAACTCCTTAACAGAGTGTAAAAGTCTCTTGATATATCTTATTAAACTGAAGCATTTCCAATCGCAATTCTAACTGCCTGACGCAATGGATATCCACTGGCAATCCCATAAATAAGTCCTGCTAATAAAGCGCACATACCCTTGTTACCGGCAAAATTTTGGTTGGGCATTAGAGGGAAGTCAGTAACAACCTGTTTACTGTAATACAAAAGACGACTGCTGCCATCAGTTACAATGCAGTTCCGGCTTCCATCCTTGATTAATTCATTAACCTTTTCTCCATATAAATCCAGATTTTTGGCATCACTCACACCCAAAACAAGGTAGGCATATTTGGATAAATATTCAGGAATTTCTTCCGGGAAATCAATATTATAGTATGTGCATAAAAACGGCAATTTTTCTTCATCTTTACCCATGGCGCGACGGCAAACATCTTCTTGAAACTGAGGTTCAACCAAGAGCCACTCACAGTTGAAAGCTACCCATTCACGGGCATTAATAGCCTTCTCATATTCATCAGAATTAAAGTTTTCTTCAAAAATCAGGTTATTATTGACTAAAACTTTACGGCAGCTCCTCTTTTCTGGATGCTTATAAATATTAAATGTTTCTATATTCTTGCCCTGAATCTCATTAAGTATATTCGTCCCCAACTCATCATTGCCCAAAACAGTTATAAGTTTAACACCCACACCAAAGTTTGTAAAAACCCGGCCTGCATCAAGGCCAAATCCACCATAACTAACATCGACCGTATGGTTTTCACTTTCGGTATTAATACTTATTTTCATATAGCTTTCACCAATTATTACTATGGATACTTCCTCATTAAAAACATATCCTTTTCCCAGAATAATACCCTTTTTCATCAGGTTCGAAATATGCACAGCTACTGATGAACGTGTAATACCAAAACGTCGAGACAATTCGTCCTGAGATATTAATGGTTCATTTTTTAAAACCTCAAATATTTCCTTCTCCCGGGAAGTCAGTCTCATGCTTCTTCTCCTCTGATATCCTATTATATCCTTCCGCAATCATACTATCATAGTTTTGGATTAGAGTATAGTTTTTCCAATTGCTCCCTATCTATCAAGACTTCGCGTCTTTTATTATTATCAAGTTCGGAAACCAAACCTCGTTCCTCCATCATATCAACCAGCCGGGCGGCCCGGGAATATCCAATACGCAATCTTCTCTGCAGAATTGATACCGAAGCCTTCTGGTTTTCAACAAATACTTTAACCGCATCCCAAAACAAATCATCTCCAAAATTCTCTTTTTCCATTTGCTCCAGGGAAAGTGCCAGTTCTGCATCCTGGTCATCCTGAGGAGCCGTCATAAGCTGTTGCTTAATAAACTCTACGGTATTTTCTATCTCCTGATCAGAAACATATGCTCCCTGAACCCGGAATGGTTTGGCAGCACCTACCGGAAGGAAAAGCATATCACCTTTGCCCAGCAGTTTTTCGGCTCCGGCACAATCGAGAATGGTCCTGGAATCAACCTGGGATGAGACCGCGAAAGCTATTCGCGATGGTATATTGGCTTTAATAATACCTGTTACTACATCTACCGATGGCCTTTGGGTTGCTACAATCAAATGCATACCAGCAGCCCTTGACATCTGGGCCAAGCGGCAAATGGAATCCTCAACTTCAAGCGGTGCAATCATCATAAGATCAGCGAGTTCATCAATGATAATAACGATATAAGGCAGCTTTTCAAAGGCAACCTGATTATATCTTTGGATATCGCGCACACCCTTATCCGCGAACAGACGATATCTTTTTTCCATTTCAGTTACCATCCAACGCAAAACAACCGACGCTTTTTTCGGATCTGTAACTACCGGAGTCATAAGATGAGGAATACCATTATATACTGCCAATTCCACCATTTTAGGATCAATAAATACGAGTTTAAGCTCTTCGGGAGTTGAATTATAAAGCAATATCATGATTATACTGTTGATACAGACACTTTTTCCAGAACCGGTGGAACCTGCAATGAGCAAATGGGGCATCTCATTAAGCTTGGCTACTACGGTATTTCCGCTGATATCCTCTCCCAGAGCAATGGACAGGGGACTGTTTAATTGTTTGAAGACTGTGGAGGAAAGCAGATTGCGTAAGCCTACACTCATAATTTTATTATTGGGAACCTCTATCCCTATGGCAGATTTGCCCGGTATGGGAGCCTCAATTCGAATTCCCTGGGCTGCCAGGTTAAGCTGTAAATCATCGGTAAGACTTAATATCCGGCTCACCTTGACACCTGGAGCAGGTGTAAGCTCATAACGCGTAACTGCCGGGCCGCAGCTGACCTGGTTAACCCTAACCCCAATTCCGAAACTGGTAAAAGTTTCCTCCAGTATGCTTATACTCTCTTTAATACCCTTCTCATCAACATTTCTATCATTGCTGATGTTTTTTAATAATTCCAAAGGTGGTTTATGGTAATCGATACTGCTTCTTATTTTATTATTATCATCCGTCAATTTTTCTTTATCATCATTATCTTCATTGTAAAAGTTAAGTTTCAACTGCAAATCCGGTTTACTGTTGAAGAATTCCGGTTTTTCTTCTATAATTTCTGAACTGCTGCTGATTATCAAAGGATCACTGGCAGAACTCGATTCAATGACTGGTTCAGTACGAGGAGTATAATAAAAAAGATCTACCAGCCGCGCACTTAAGAATCTTCCAAGGTCAAGAAAAACAGAACTAATTAATACCATAGGTTTATCAATAATCATCAAAAAGGCCAGTATAATAGTCAAACATAATATAATTAAAGCCCCAATTTCACCTAGTAATTTAGTCAATATTAATGCTAATCCGCCCCCCAGATATCCGCCGCCCATCCCTTTAAGCCCAGCTTCCCAGGAATTAATACCACCAGGAATATCATAGAGGCTGAGCCCCAATAGTATTGCCAAATATAAAAGGGTTACACCCCACATGCGTATTGACCAGTATTTTTTATTAACTCCCAAATCAATAGACCAGATAAGAAGTAGAAAAGAAACCAGCATTGCCCCATTACCGAATACCATTCCAAATGCCTTCATAGTGTACTGACCTAAAATACCTATGAATTGAGAACTTTCCGGCATGTTTTGAAATCTGCTTATACTTATATACATAAATACGGCTAGCATAAACAGAGTTATTGATATAACTTCCTTTTTAATGCCAACCGCCTGGCTCTTTTCATTGCTTTTTTTACTTGCTCTGGGTTTTCTGGTTTTGCTTTTGCTCAATTCCGGCATTTTTTTCTCCTACATTATTGGAATAATTACCTGTTATAGACTTCTCCTGCAGGTTCATTATTCCTGCTTATAAAAACAAAAGACTCAAAAGACAAGCTGCCTATGAGTCAGTGATTATTAAATCCAAAAATAATAAGATAATAAGGTAAGGCTCCCGACTGTCCAGCAATAATAGGAAAATACTGAAAGGTTTCCTCTTCGTACCATCTTCATTACAACTGTGATGGCAAAATAGCCGAATAACGCAGCGGTTACAGGACCGATAATATAAGGCAAAATATTCTCACTTGGAATTCCGCTCACAAACAAATCTTTTAATTGCAGTACCCCCGCCCCAAGAATAACCGGAATTGAAAGCAGAAAAGAATAACGCGCTGCAAATTCCCGGTCCAAACCTGATACAAGCCCGGCTGCAATAGTGGACCCCGAACGAGATATGCCGGGAATTATTGCAATAGCCTGCATTATCCCAATGAAGATAACATCTTTATATGTGGTTTCCTCCTCTGTTTTGAGACCAAAATGTTGATTGGCAAGATATTCGGAAACCTTAAGCAACAATCCGGTAATTATTAACCCTATTCCAACTACCAGCAAGGATTCAAACGCCTTCTCAAAAACAGGTGCCAGCAAGTAGCCCGCGATTCCGGCCGGAATACATCCAACAATGATCAGCCAGGTTAAACGGTCGAAAGGGTGCTTTAAGATATTAAGTATATCATCACGAAAAGCTATAAAAACCGCAATCAAGGTACCCATATGAACCAGAACATCAAAAGTAATCGGACCCTCCTCAATTCCAAAAATGTGCTGGAATATAACCAGATGGCCCGAACTGCTGACCGGTAAAAATTCCGCAAGTCCCTGAACCGCCCCCAGAATAAAGGCCTCTAAAGAATTCATCCAATTCCCACCCCTCTAAATACTTTATAAATTATAGCATATTGCTGGAAAAATATACTTTGATAAATTAAACTCCAGACACTGGTATTATGAAAAAGCAAGTTCTGTGGGGAGGAATTCTAAATACAAGCATGAATTATACAGTGGTTTAAGAAATCCCTTATTGTATTTGGAGAAAAATCCTGGAGCAGTTGGAGTTTCGAAAGCTGAATTCTTAAAAGAAGTAAAACAGAAGGGAGGGACAGATGTCATTTCCCTCCCTCCTGCCATTCAATTATTCAATAGTGTTCCGGGACTAAAATCGCTGTTCATATAATCCATGGGGTCGGTGCTCAGGATATCAACCACCTGCTGCTGACCCGATGGTAAAACTTCTGCAGTTAATATCCCCCCGGATGAAAGCTTGTAGTAGCGGCGTTCCTTTTGGGGCAGATGCTCAAGCAATTCAAGGGGTTCCAGCATGTAATAGATCATTGCAAGACTCCCCTGTCCATTAATTCGTGCAGCTTGCTCAGGGCATCGCTCAGACCGCCAATCCCATCTATCAAGCCGCATTCCACCGCATCCTTGCCAACCAGAACAGTACCAATGTCGCGTGCCAGATCCCCGGTACGAAACATTAACTCCCGGAATTTATCCCGGCTGATATTCGAGTGTCTGGTGGTGAAATCGATGACCCTTTCCTGCATTTTGTCGAGGTATTCAAAAGTGGCGGGTAACCCTATAACCAGGCCGGTTAATCTTATCGGGTGAATGGTCATGGTTGCTGATGCAGCGATAAGCGAATAATTTGTGCTCACTGCAATACTGGAGCCAATTGAATGACCTCCGCCCAAGACTATTGA
>JAQUBU010000136.1 GCA_028686565.1 Syntrophomonadaceae bacterium | reverse complement strand
ACCTTGCTCCCTGCCAGAGATCGCTTACCATTGCTTCGGACATACTACCTAAAAAGGAATAAAAATCCTGGTTCACACTTCTTCTCCCATTTTTTAAATTCTTAATTTTTATTTTAAATTATTAGAAAATGCTGCGCATTCTCTATTACACTCCTTTTGTTTTGGTTCCAAATACCTGATTAAAAACTCTAGTTTAAGCGGTCAATATTGCGTAAACCTTTAATACCTGACAATTCCTCGGTTACTTCATCAATTGACAAGTTCGGCGGCAGCTGCAGCAGCAATTCGATTTCAAGATCTCCGCTGTCCTCAATCCGGCTGAGCTGGATATTCTTAATAAGTACACACATATCACCCAATATAGAACCAATAGTTCCTACCTGTCCGGGGCGATCTTCGACAAGCATCAATATCCCTTTATAATCACGCATGCCAGTTATTTTTTCTTCAACTTTAACAAAATATATTAAGACAAAAAGAATTAAACCTGTAGTTACTATAGCCGGTATATACATACCGGAACCTACGGCCAAGCCAATACAAGCTACAACCCAAAGGCCGGCTGCTGTTGTTAAGCCTCGGACCGTAGCACCTTCACGCATTATAGTTCCAGCACCCAGAAAGCCAATTCCGCTGACAACCTGAGCTGCAATACGTCCAGGATCGGCATTAACAGTATGATAATACTGCAGGTATATATCAATTGATACAATCATTGCCAGTGTTGAACCTACGCAGACCAATGTATAAGTTCTTAACCCCGCAGGACGGTTAAGACTTTCTCTTTCCAGACCTATCAATGCACCCAAAATACAAGCCAGACAGAGCTTGAAGACTATTTCATATGTTGCCATTTTACTTACTCACGTCCATAAATTATTGCTTTAACTTCGGAAATTACTTTTTCCACAGCTATCAGCTCTATGTTGTTCTCCCATCTTTTTTTGAGCTCCACTTGATTCTGTTCCAATGCTTTGGGACCAACTGTGATTCGCACCGGAATTCCTATTAAATCAGCATCCTTGAATTTTACTCCCGCCCGCTCATCGCGATCATCAATAATAGCTTCGATTCCATTGCTTAACAGCCCTTCATATACAGCCTGGGCCGTATTCATCTGATCTTCTTTTTTCGCATTTACAGGTACTACTATTACATGATAAGGCGCAATAGGAATTGGCCAAATAATGCCGTTTGCATCGCTATTCTGTTCCACGGCTGCCGCCATGGTTCTAGAAACTCCTATACCATAGCATCCCATCACCATTAATTGTTCTTTGCCTTTTTGATCAATGAACTTGGCTTCCAGAGCTTGTGAATATTTAAGCCCGAGTTTAAAGATATGCCCAACTTCAATTCCCCGTACACTTTGCAGATGCCCGGAACAATGAGGACATTCATCCCCAACTACCGCAGTACGGATATCAATAATTTTTTCAGCTGCGAAATCGCGTCCCAGATTGACATTTGTGTAATGATAGTCGTTTTCATTGGCCCCGCATGCAAAATTTTTCATCTGGGTAACTTCCAGATCAACATATATTTTTACTTTCATACCTACTGGACCCAGTGAACCAAATCCTGCACCACAAACTGCCATTACCGATTCCTGGTCAGCCATAAAAAGCTGATTACAGCCTAAATAATTCTTTAGTTTTATTTCATTAAGCTCCCGGTCACCCCGCAAAACAGCAGCCAGCAATTCTCCATCCGCAAAATACATAAGTGTCTTCACCTGCCGGCGGCTGGGTATACCAAAAACATCTACTATATCCTGAATAGTCCTCTGACCCGGGGTATGAATCTTTTCAATCTGTAATATGTCATCCTGTACCGATTCCTGGTCATCTATCGTACAAACAGCTTTTTCGACATTAGCTGCGTAATCACAAGTATCACAATAGACTATTTCTGCTTCCCCATTCTCAGCCAATACCATGAATTCATGGCTTTCATTACCGCCAATAGCTCCGCTGTCCGCTTCTACCACCCGATATTGCAGACTAAGTCTTTGGAATATCCGATTATATGCCTCATACATTTTATGATAGGAAATATCCAATCCTTCATCATCCGGATCAAATGAGTACAAGTCCTTCATAATGAATTCACGTCCCCGCATCAGGCCAAAGCGAGGTCTTATTTCATCCCGGTATTTGTTTTGAATCTGATATATAAGAAGTGGCAGGTCACGATATGATTGGACATCTGCATCTACCAGCGTCGTTATTATTTCTTCATGGGTTGGCCCCAGAGCAAAATCACGATTATGGCGATCGACCAGCCGGAACATTTCATCTCCATAAACATCCCAGCGCCCTGATTTTTTCCATAATTCAGCTGGCTGAATGATCGGCATCAGGACTTCCTGTCCTCCTGCCCTGTCCATCTCTTCTCTTACTATATTCATTATTTTCTTTATAACCTTATAGCCCAAAGGCAGATAGGTATATACTCCTGCTGTTGTTTTCCTGATAAAGCCAGCCCGCAGCAGCAATTGATGGCTGATGATTTCAGCCTCACTAGGCACCTCGCGCAGTGTTGGGAAAAATAATTCCGAAGCTTTCAAGAATATTCCCCTCCTTAATCTTTAAGCAAAGTCTTCTATCTCTTTCAGCAGTGTTTTGACCAGATCATCTTCCGGTACTTTCCTAATTATTTCACCATTCTTGAATAATAAACCAAATCCTCTACCACCGGCAATACCCAGATCTGCTTCCTTCGCTTCGCCGGGTCCATTGACTACACATCCCATTACTGCAATTTTTAAGGACTTGTCTATAAATCGTATCTGCCGGTCGATTTTTTCTGCAGTGCTGATCAAATCTATTTCACACCGCCCGCAACTGGGACATGAAATCAATTCAATACCCCGTTCCCTGAGTCCTAAACAACGCAAAATTTCATAAGCCGCCCATACTTCATCTACCGGATCAGCTGTCAAGGAAACCCTTATGGTGTCTCCAATCCCTTCATACAACAACATGCCAATTCCTAAAGCTGATTTTATTAAAGCCCGGTCTTTGGTACCTGCCTCGGTAATTCCCACATGCAGCGGGTAATCTACCAACTTTGCCAGCATGCGATATGCCTCAATACTCAGAATAACTGAAGAAGATTTTAAGGATGCTTTTATATCTTTAAAATTCATATCTTCAAGAATTCTTATGTTTTGCAGGGCACTTTCAACCATGGCTTCGGCACAAATAACTTTATATTTCTCCAGAATTTTCTTGTCCAGGGAACCCGCATTAACTCCAATTCTAATCGGTATGTTTTGCGCCTGACATACCTTTACAACTTCCTTAACCTTCCAACTTTCGCCGATATTCCCCGGATTAATCCGCAATCCGTCAGCACCTGCCTCAACACTCTGCACAGCCAGCCGGTAATCAAAATGTATGTCGGCTATCAATGGAATTATTATGCTTTTCTTGATTTCTTTAATAGCATGTGCAGCTTCACTATCTACTATTGCAACCCTAACGATCTCACACCCAGCCGCTTCCAGTTGTTTAATCTGCTTAACGGTGGCAATCACATCGCGAGTATCAGTATTAGTCATTGATTGCACCACAATAGGATGATTCCCGCCAATGGATACATTTCCTACTATTAATTCACGAGACTTTCTTTTCATGGTTTCCTCCCTACCAGGTTAGCCTTTTATCCACCTGATAATATCATTAAAAGTTACAAGAACCATCAATCCAATTAAAAACATGAATCCGATCCAGTTAATAAAGCCTTCTTTATCTGGGTCCAGAGGTTTTCTCCGAACTGCTTCCACCAGCGCAAAAACGATTTTGCTTCCATCCAGAGCAGGAATAGGCAAGAGATTCATTAGTCCCAGATTGATACTCAAAAAAGCCGCAAAATTAAGCAAAAATACCGTGCCTACCTGCGCAAATTCACCAACCAGACGGGTAATACCAACTGGACCCGCCAGGTCTCCCATCGAAGCACCGCCGCTCACCAGCATTGCTAAAGCTGAAAGGAGCAGCAAAGTCAATTCATAAGTGTGTTGTAATCCCAATTTTATAGAAGTAATAATACCCTGCTTTTCATAATTAACTGTATTTAAAACACCTATCCCCAGGTTTCCCGACGAATCCAACTTTATAGGGGTAACCTGAAATTCCATTATTTTATTACTGCGGCTAATTTTCAATTCCAGTGCCTGATTTTCAAATTTACCTGTTAATTTATCAAACTCAATCCAGCTTTTAACTTGATTGCCATTAACCGAGATAATTCTATCGCCTTCTTCAATACCTGCTAAATCAGCCGGTTTTCCTGCAATAACTGTACCAATCAGCGGCTGGTCTGAAGCTTTGGGAATTCCAATAAAACTATAACTGTAAACAAAAATAAGCAAAGCCAAAACAAAATTCATAAAGGGTCCTGCAAAAGATACCCTGATTTTTTCCAGTGGTGTGCGGCGATTAAAGCCATTTGGTTCATCCGGGTCACCTAATTCTTCTCCCGCCATTCGCACAAATCCTCCCAGCGGAACTAAGCGCAGGGAATATTCAACACCATTTTTTTTATGTGATAAAAGCTTGTAACCAAAACCAATACTGAACTCATGTACTGGTATGCCAATTCTGCGCGCGGTTATAAAATGTCCCCATTCATGTGCCAGGATAAGAACTGCTATAATTAAAAGAGTTAGTAATATACTCACATTTTTCCTCCTTTAAGGTAAGGGTATATACCCCTTTATTACTTAATTTCACACCTTGGTTCACCTTAATCTCACATATCGCTATTAGTTACTCAACTTTCGTAGTTGACATATTATGCGATATAACTAGTGTGCTTGTCATTGCTATGAAACTAGCGTACTTGTCATTGTTATAAAATAGCGTATTGTCATTGCTATGAAATAGCGCACCTGTCATTGCGAGCGCAGCGCCAACTTGTCATTGCGAGCGCAGCGCGGCAATCTTCCCGGTAATTGACTACGTAAATGAAAAATGATCTGCGCTTTTTGTTTATCGTGACGGGTTATTACCCGTTATAATTGCGAGCGGTAGAGAAGCAATATAACATGACTTGGCGATGGATGGATTGCTTCGCTGCACTCGCAATGACATATAAGATAGCTCGCGATGTTCGTCAATTTTTAAACAGTTTATTTTATTGCTTTTTCGGGCTTTTCAGCCTGTTCTTTTGGTCAGAAAGTTGAGTTAGTTAAAAAACAGTGTTTGCTCGGGCAATGTCCCCATTTTTAAGGTAAGGGGACACACCCCTTTATTACATAACTTCACACCTTGGTTCATCTTAATCTCACATATTGCTATTAGTTAGAAACAGTCTTTTGCTCGGGCAATGTCCCCATTTTAAGTATTTCTTCACATTTGCGTCGGGCCCAAGCATCTGATTGCAGAATATCTTCCAGGCTTGGTTCCTTTATAGTATTATGCTGCTTCATTACATTTTCCACTAAAAATGCTATTGAGGTAAAGCTTATTTTCTTGTCCAGGAAGGCATTTACAGCTGTTTCATTGGCAGCATTCAATACTGCCGGCATGCTTCCTCCTAGCTTACCAGCTTCATAAGCCAGATGCAAAGCAGGAAACCTGTTAAGGTCAGGAGCATCGAAATGTATGGATTTCAGGCTCTTGAAATCAAGCGCGGCAGCTGGCGATTTCATTCTATGCGGATAAGTCAGGGCATACTGAATTGGGATGCGCATATCCGCAACTCCCAGGTGAGCCAGAAAAGATCCATCCTTAAGCTCCACCATGGAATGAATTACACTTTCTCTCTGTACCAATACATCTATTAAATCATAGTCAACATTAAAAAGGTGATGAGCTTCAATGACTTCCAATCCCTTATTCATCATAGTAGCTGAGTCAATGGTTATTTTCGGCCCCATAGACCAGTTGGGATGTTTTAATGCCATTTCTACACTTACATTTTTCAATTCGCTCTGCGTAAAATCACGAAAAGGACCCCCCGATGCGGTAATCCAGATTTTTTGCAAATGCTTTTCTTCCCCGTTTAAACATTGGAATATGGCTGAATGTTCACTATCAACAGGAACCATTAAAACCCCTTGCTCTCTGACCTTCTTCATAACCAGGTCCCCGGCCGCTACCAGAGTTTCTTTATTGGCCAGCGCAATCCTTTTACCGGCATTTATAGCTGCTAAAGTAGGCAGGATTCCCACTGCTCCGCTCAAGGCTACTAAAACCAGATCAGCTTCGGGCAAAGAGGCCAGTTCACATAAACCCTCTTTCCCAAATATAACTTTACTCTTGGCAGCATTACTTTTAATTTGCGCATAGGCCTGTTCCTCACCAACAGCTACCATCTGCGGAGCATAACGCTCAATCTGCTGCTTTAACAAAGAAACCTCATTCCGTGCAGATATACCAATAACTT